>CALMNV010000262.1 GCA_937873285.1 uncultured Intrasporangium sp.
AGCAGGGCCGTCGCGTCGGCACGTCGGGGAAGCCGGGCGCCTGCATGCAGGTATGCCGCGTGCGTCCACCCGGGCACGACGACCGGCACGAGCTCGTGGTCGGCCACGAGCCGGGCGACGGCAGGACGCACCTGCGCCCGGTCCAGGCGGAAGTAGTCGGCGAGACAGCGCTCGGTTGCCACGCCGTAGGCTCGCGCGGCGATGCGCACGAGCTCGGCGACGGCGTCGGCGTCCCCCTCGGGCCCCGGCCGATGGAGCCAGGACTCCCGGCAGGAGGGCGGCGCGACGACGTCGAGCGCGGCATACCGGCGCTCGAACTGGCTCGTGCGACCGGCCGAGCTGATGCGACCGGACCAGAAGAGATACTCGAGCGCCGACTTGACCTGTGACCAGTTCCACCCCCAGTCGCCGGTGCCGCGAGGAAGGTCGTCCTGCAGGGCGAGCTCGACCTGACGGGAGGTCAGTGGGCCGCGGCGCTCTATCTCGGCCTGGACCGCCGAGACGAGCTCGGGCCGCTGGGTCCCGACCCGACGCATGGACCCCCAGGACGACTCGGCGGCCCGCCGCATCCGGAAGGCGAGGAGCGGCCAGGTCGCGGGCGGGATGAGGCTTGCCTCGTGGGCCCAGTACTCGACCACCCGGCGAGGCGCACGGTCCCGGGCGGTGTCGAGCAGGCGGAGGTCGTAGGGCCCGAGCCGCGAGAAGAACGGCAGGTAGTGGCTGCGGACCAGAGCGTTGACGCTGTCGATCTGCACCACCCCGACCCGGTCCAGCACGCGTTGCACGTGCCGCGCGGTCCCAGCCCAGGGTTGCGGACGGGAGTCGAGGAAGCCCTGCGCCGCAAGCGTCACCCGGCGGGCCTGCTCCCTCGTCAGCCGAGCTGGCCGGACCCGTGTGCCGGGCGAGCCCGCGGTGCTCGCCGCCCTCATTCGCCTGGGTCGATGAGCCGCTGTCGGACGGCATACATCGCCGCCTCCATCCGGGAGTGCATCTGCAGCTTGTCGAGGATGTTGCGGATGTGGTTGCGCACCGTGTTCTCGGAGATGAAGAGCTCCTCGGCGATCTGCCGGTTGAGCCGGCCGCGGGCGACCAGGCGCAGGATGTCGAGCTCGCGATCGGTCAGCCGGGGCAGCTCGAGCCCCACCGCCGGCGCGGGCGGCGCCTGCAGGGCGCTGAGGGAGGCGAACTCGGTGAGCAGCTTGGAGGCCATGAGGGGCGAGAGCAGCGACTGGCCGCCATGCAGCCCCCGGATCCCGGCGGCGACCTCCTCGGGAGGCACGTTCTTGAGGAGATAGCCGTTGGCACCCGCCCGGATCGCGTCGAAGAGATGCGACTCGTCCTCGGAGCTGGTGAGCATCAGGATGCGCGCCCAGGGCAGTCGGTCGCGGACCGCCCGGCACGCCTCGACTCCACCACCCTTCGGCATGCTGACGTCCATGACCACGACGTCGGGGACGAGGCGCTCCGCCTGGGCCACCGCCTCCACCCCGTCGGCGGCCTCCCCGACGACGTCGATGCCCTCCTCCGTCTCGAGAATCGTCAGCAGCCCGCGCCGGTAGAGCGCGTGGTCGTCGACGATGAGGACGCGGATCGGTGTCGTGAAAGGCCCCTGCACGGGCCTATGCTCCCAAAAAGGCGCGACCTTCGGGGTCCTGCGCCGACCGGGTGGACGGGCCGCTCAGCCGGTGGCGGCGGTGAGGTCCTCGCCCTCGGCGGTCTCGAGGTGGAGCACTCCATAGCTCCAGCCGCGGCGCCGGTAGACGACGCTCGGACGGTCGGCCTCGGCGTCGTGGAAGAGGAAGAAGTCGTGACCGACGAGCTCCATCTGGTTGATCGCGTCCTCGAGGGTCATCGGCGCCGCGATGTGGACCTTCTCGCGCACCTCGATGGGCGAGTTGCCGACCGCTCCGAAGCGGTCGAGGTCGTCCGGCCCGTCGGGCCCCGGCTCGCCGCCGGGCGCTCCGCCGGCCTCGAGCGGCGCGAGCCGCGCACTCGCCTGGGCAACGGACTCCGGCAGTCGCCGTCCCCGGCTGATCCGCTTGCGGTCGTGGATCCGCCGCAGGCGCTCCATGAGCTTGTCCACCGCCGCGTCCAAGGCCGCGAACTTGTCGTCCTTGCACGACTCGGCCCGGATGACAGGGCCTTTGGCGTGGCACGTGATCTCGACTCGCTCGGAGCTGCCGTTCACGGCCTCATGCGTGACGACGACGTCGATGCGGTGCACCTTGGGAGCGAGGGCTGGCACCTTGGCCAAGCGCTCCTCGAGCTGCTCACGGAATCGATCCGGGACCTGGACGTGGCGTCCAGTGACGACGATCTCCACGGTTCCTCCTTGCTCGCTTGCTGCCGATGCTCCTCGGGCCGGACCGGCCAGCCCTGCCTGCGACCTCCTCCCTTCTGTTGCGTCGGGCCCAGCCAGGCAGCGCCGCTTTCCCGCTGTCAGGCCCTTCCTACCGCCGACCCTACCCCCGGGGGCGGACCGCGGACGCTGGGCGCTCCGGTGTCCCGGACGCCCTCTGCCCGGCGCGCCTCCCGCCGTGGCGGCGCCTCGTCGCCGCCACGGTCGCGGCGGCCACGCCGGAGGCGCCAGCCTCGTGCAGCGCCCGGGCAGACTCCGCCAACGTCGCCCCGGTCGTCACGACGTCGTCGACGAGGAGGCAGCGCCGCCCGGCGACGACGGCGGCCCAGCGCGCCTCGACAAGTAGCGCCCGGTCGAGGTTGCGCGCTCGGTCGCGTTGCCCCAGCCGCGCCTGGTCGGCGATGGCTCGCCCCGCCGACAGCACCGGCGCGACCCGGGTCGCGGGGCGGCGATCCGGGGCAGTGGCGAGGACCAGTCGCACGAGCTCGTGGAGGGGCCGCTCACCGCGGGCGCGGCAGGCACGCGCGGAGGACGGGGCCGGGACGAGCACCACCGGATCCGTCGACCACCCGGTCGCCGTCAGCGCCGCGTCGACGGACCGGGCGAGCAGCGGTGCGAGAACCGCTGCCAGGTCCCGCCGGCCCTCGTCCTTCCACGCGCTGATCGCCGATCTCAGCGGCTCGTCGTAGGAGCCCCAGGCGTAGGTGGGCGGCATCCCGGCCGGAGCGGGGTGCGGCACCACCCGGCCCGGCCCCCCCGCAGACTCGAGCCGCTCCAGCGCGGCGGCGCAGCGCCGGCACCACGGCGTCCCCGGACGCCGGCAGGCGGCGCACTCCAGCGGCAGGACGAGGTCGAGCAGCGCACGGATCACCTGCCAAGCCTCGCTTCGGCGCGAGGGCGCACCGACCCGCGCGGGGGCGCCCCGTGGACGAGCGCGAGATCTTCGTGCGCCCCTGTGGACAGCGCCGACGCGCGAGGCGGCTCAGCGGCTTGGCACGAGCAGGTCGCTGCCCGTGGCGATCTGCCGCCAGGTGGCTCCGGCGCGGGCAAGGATCCGGTTGTCCTCCGTGATGACGACGAGCCCCCGAGGCCCGCCTACCGAGGTGATGGAGGTGCCGGAGGGCACGGGAGCCAGCCGGCTCTCCGCGGGAGCAGCCGCCCCGCGTCGGCGCATGCCTTCCAGCCCCGCTCCCACGTGGCCGACCCAGGGCCGGACGGGGTCTCGCTGGTCGGTGCGGCCGAGGACGGCGAACGCGTTGGCCTCCACCCAGGTCACGTCGCGCATCAGCGTGAGCGGCTGCGCCTGACGCCAGGGGGCCGCGAGGGAGAGGGGCTTGCCGTTCGGCGCCCGGACGACGCCGGTCAGTCCGAGCTGGGTGTCGCTGCCGTCGACCCGGCTGCTGATGACGAGCAGGCGGGTCGAGTCGGGAGAGACCGCCAGGGCGTCGATGCGGCGGCCGGACAGCCAGGGCGCGCTGACGGCAAACGGCGCCGAGCGCTCCGTGGCGCTGCCCGTCGCGAGTGCCCACACTCTCGGCTTCCCGTCTGGTGCCGTGCCGCCGACCCAGAGGTAGCCGAGGGAGTCGTACTCGGGCCGGGTCAGGCGCTCGCCGAACGGTGCGACGGGCAGGAACTGGTTGCCGCGCCAGCGGGAGAGCTCCTTGAGGTCACCGCCGACGGCAGCCATCTCCTTGCCGTCGGCGGAAAGCGCCAGTCGGACCCATCCCTCGGGGATGCGGGCGGGGTCGCCGTCCCGGGTCGGGGTGGTGGAGCGCCGCTTGTCGGGCGGCCCGTCGACGACGTTGCGCGGGTCGATGCGAGTGAGGCGGTCATGCATGCGCACGATGGCGGTGTCGAAGGACGGGGCCGGCACGGTCGCGTACCCGAGGTCGGATGCCGACGGCACGGCGCTGGCGAGTCCGGGCAGCTCGAGCGGGATGCCCTCCACCGCCAGCGAGACGGATCCCACCGCCGGCACCTGCTGCAGCGTGGCGATGAGCTGGGCCCACATCGCCGCCCGCTCGATGGGGTCGGCGTCGAGAGCCTGGGGGCTGAGGTTGACGATCGCCCGCCCGTTGTCGACCGGGACCGCGTTGACCGCGAGCTTGGTGTTGGAGGGCACGCCGGTGGTGACCGCGTCGGCGAGGTAGTCCGGCACGGCGCTGAGCTGGGCCCGGGCCAGGGCGGTCGCCATGGCCGTGCCCGCCTCGATCCACCGGGTGTCGGGCACCAGGCGCCGGCCGCTCGGCGTCACGTAGAAGACCTGCCGGGCGGCATACAGCCGGTCGAAGGCGCTACTGTCGAGCCACAGCCCGAAGCCCGTGGAAGGCAGCTCGATGCGCCACTGGCCACCGACCTTGGTCAGACGCAGGGTGACCGAGACCATGGTGCCGGCCCGGAGCTCCTCGTAGCGGCCCTCGGGTGTGAGCCGGGCGACCGCGGTGGTGCGCACCTGCAGCCGGTCGGGCCCGGTGCGGCGCACCTGCAGGTCGTCGGCGGTGTCGTAGACGATGACGTCGGCGCTGGACCAGCGCCAGAGGTCCACGGAGGACGGCGCGAGATAGGACTTGCCCGTCTCCCGGTTCTCGTCGGCGTCCTCGCCGGCGCGGATGAGGCCGAGCGCGACGGCCTCCTGAGAGGCTCCGGCGACGGGCCCCTGTGGCACGAGGCGGACGGGGTCGCTGATCGGCTCATCCAGCCGCCTGCCCTCGATGACCGCAGAGGTGCCGGGCAGCCCGCCGCAACCGGTGACACTGAGCATCACGGTGGCCGCGAGGGACAGCGCGACGGCGCGCCTGGCCCTCATGGCTGCCGATCCGCGGCGGCGGCAGGTGCTGTGGCAGAGCCGACCGTCGCCGCGCGACCGCCGGGCGGCGGGTCGGGTGGAGACGTGCGCGGTGGGCTCGCCGGCCCGAGCCGGTGATCGGATCGCGCGGCGCCGAGGGGGTTCAGGGGCAGCGGCGAGGAGACGATCGCGCCCTCCGCGTGCCGCGGCAGGGTCAGCCGGAAGCACGACCCCTCACCGGGGGCGCCCCACGCCTCCAGCCGGCCGGCGTGCAGCCGGGCGTCCTCGAGGGAGATCGCCAGCCCCAACCCGGTGCCCCCCGTGGTCCGGGCTCGGGCGGGGTCGGCCCGCCAGAACCGGGTGAAGACGAGCGCGGCCTCCCCGGGCCGCAGGCCGACCCCGTGGTCGCGCACCGTCACCGCGACCGCCGAGTCGTTGGAGCCGAGCGAGACCTCGATCGGGCGGCCGTCCCCGTGCTCGATGGCGTTGGACACGAGGTTGCGCAGGATCCGCTCGATGCGTCGCGAGTCCATCTCGGCGACAACCAGCCCGGGAGGCTCGCGCACCGCGATGGTGCTGCCCCGGCGCTCGGCCAGCGGCGCGAGCGACGCGACGACCCGGTCCACGCAGGCGCCGAGGTCGGTCGCCTCGACCTCCAGGGACGCCGCCCCGGCGTCGAACCGGGAGATCTCCAGCAGGTCGGACAGCAGCGACTCGAACCGGTCGAGCTCGCCGCGCAGCAGCTCCGCCGACCGCGCCACAGCGGGGTCGAACGACGAGCGCGCGTCGTGGATGAGCTCGCCCGCCATCCGGATCGTCGTGAGCGGCGTGCGCAGCTCGTGCGAGACGTCGGAGACGAAGCGCTGCTGCACCCGCGAGAGGTTCTCCAGCTGGGCGATCTGCTGCTGGATGGACGTCGCCATGGCGTTGAACGAGTTGCCGAGCCGCGCCAGGTCGTCCTCGCCCTTGGCGCGCATCCGCTCGCCGAGGTGTCCGTCGGCGAAGCGCTCCGCGACCCGGGCGGCCCGTCGGACGGGGTCGGCCACCAGTCGGGTCACGACGAAGGCGATGATGCCGATGAGCACGATGAGGGCCGCGCCGCCCAGCAGGAAGGTCTGCCCGATGAGGCTGATGATCTCCCGCTCGCGCTGCATCGGGTAGATGAAGTAGATGCCGTAGGTGCCCGCGACGGGAATCTCGATGGGCTGCCCGACGATGACGGCCGACACCTCGTCGCCGTTCTCCGTGACGGTCGCCACCTGCAGGTGCTGACGCCCGGGAGCTGTCGAGACCGCCTGGCGCAGGGTCGCGGGGATGTAGCGCAGACCCACCGAGCTCGTCTCGACCGGTGGGATGACGAACGGCCGGCTGTTGCTGTCGGCCCGGGTGATCACGACGTAGCGCCGCTCGCTCCGCGCGTTCTGGGTGTAGCCCTTGGCGAGGTCTGTGGCCATCTGCGTCAAGGTGGCCACCGACTCGGTCTTGTCCGTCGCGTCGAACTGCCGCTGGGCGTCGCGGGCCAGCACGAGGCTGTCGTCCGCGGCGATCTTCTGGCGGCCGTCGACCAGGCCCTGGGCGATCGAGCCGTAGAGGTAGGTGCCGACGGCGCTCAGGACGAGTAGGCCGAGCAGCATCGTGACGACGACGACGCGGAAGGCGAGCGACGCCCGCCACAGGTGCCGCAGGCGGCGGCTCCCGCCCCGCAGCGCAGACCCGGCCCGCTCGGCGAGCCCGCGCGCGACGGCCCGCGCGGCCATCTCAGGCCGGGCCGGCCTTGTAGCCGACGCCACGGACGGTGACGACGATCTCAGGACGCTCCGGGTCGTGCTCGATCTTGGAGCGCAGCCGCTGCACGTGGACGTTGACGAGCCGGGTGTCGCCGGCGTGCCGGTAGCCCCACACCTGCTCCAGCAGCAGCTCCCGGGTGAACACCTGCCACGGCTTGCGGGCCAGCGCCACCAGGAGGTCGAACTCCAGCGGGGTCAGCGACAGCGCGACGCCGTCGCGCCTGACCGAGTGGCCGGCGACGTCGATCTCGAGGTCGCCGATGGTGAGCCGCTCCGGCGCCGGCTCGTCGCCGCGCCGGAGCCGGGCACGGACGCGGGCGATGAGCTCCTGGGGCTTGAACGGCTTGACGACGTAGTCGTCGGCGCCGGACTCCAGCCCCACGACGACGTCGACGGTGTCGGTGCGCGCGGTCAGCATGACGATGGGCACGCCGCTCTCCCCGCGGATGCGCCGGCACACCTCCATGCCGTCGAGCCCGGGCAGCATCACGTCGAGCAGGACGAGGTCGGGCCGGCTCTCGCGGAAGATGGCGAGCGCCTCGGAGCCGTCGGCGCAGTGGGCAACCTCCAGCCCCTCGTTGCGCAGCACGATGCCGAGCATCTCCGCCAGCGCCAGGTCGTCGTCGACGACCAGCACCCGACCTCTCACGACCGCTCCCTCCGTGGCGGCGCCGCGCACCGCCATCTTGTCGAAAGTCTGTCACACCCCGCGGGGTCGGCCCTCAGGTGTCGTATGCCGCCCACCCGCTGCGGGCAGGCGGCACACGTCTCGGCCGACGCCGCCGCTCAGTAGCGGTAGTGCTCGGGCTTGTACGGTCCGGAGACGTCGACGCCGAGGTATTCCGCCTGGTCCTTGCTCAGCTCGGTCAGCCGCACGCCGAGGGCCTCGAGGTGCAGCCGGGCCACCTTCTCGTCGAGCACCTTGGGCAGCGTGTAGACCTGCGCGGCGTACTCGTCGGTCTTGGTGAACAGCTCGATCTGGGCGATCGTCTGGTTGGAGAACGAGTTGCTCATGACGAAGGACGGGTGCCCGGTCGCGTTGCCGAGGTTCATCAGCCGGCCCTCGGACAGCACGATGACCGACCGCTCCGGACGGCCGTCGGCCGCCGGGAAGGTCCACTCGTGCACCTGGGGCTTGATCTGCGTCTTGGTGACCCCGGGAACTCGAGCCAGGCCGGCCATGTCGATCTCGTTGTCGAAGTGGCCGATGTTGGCCACGATCGCCTTGCTCTTCATCTGCTGCATGTGCTCGGCGGTGATGACGTCGTAGCACCCGGTGGCGGTGACGAAGATGTCTCCCTGGGCGACGACGTCCTCGAGCCGGGCCACCTGGTAGCCCTCCATCGCGGCCTGCAGCGCGCAGATCGGGTCGATCTCGGTCACCACGACGCGCGCGCCCTGGCCGGCGAGGGCCTGGGCGCAACCCTTTCCGACGTCGCCGAAGCCGCACACGACGGCGACCTTGCCGCCGATGAGCACGTCCGTGGCCCGGTTGAGCCCGTCGATGAGGGAGTGCCGGCAGCCATACTTGTTGTCGAACTTGCTCTTGGTCACCGAGTCGTTGACGTTGATGGCGGGAAAGAGCAGCTCGCCCGTCTCCGCCAGCTGGTAGAGCCGGTGCACGCCGGTCGTGGTCTCCTCCGTGACGCCCTTGACGCCGGCCGCGACGGTGGTCCACTTCTGCGGGTCCGCCAGGAGCGTGCCGCGGACGAGCTCCTTGAAGACGGCGAACTCCTCGGAGTCCGCCTCGGTCGTCGCTGGCACCTGCCCGGCCTGCTCCCACTCGCGGCCCTTGTGCACGAGCATGGTCGCGTCGCCGCCGTCGTCGAGGATCATGTTCGGCCCGACCGGCGAGAGGTCGGAGCCCCCGGAGCCGGCGGGCCAGCTGAGGATCTGGTCGGTGCACCACCAGTACTCCGCCAGCGTCTCGCCCTTCCAGGCGAAGACGGGGACGCCCTGGGGGTCCGCCGGTGTGCCGCGGGGTCCGACGACGACAGCGGCAGCTGCCTCGTCCTGGGTCGAGAAGATGTTGCACGACGCCCACCGCACCTGCGCCCCGAGGGCGGTCAGGGTCTCGATGAGGACGGCCGTCTGCACGGTCATGTGCAGCGACCCGGCGATGCGCGCGCCGCGCAGCGGCTGGCTGGCGGCATACTCCTCGCGCAGCGCCATGAGACCGGGCATCTCGTGCTCGGCCAGGCGGATCTGGTGGCGGCCTGCCTCGGCGAGGCTCAGGTCGGCAACCTTGTGGTCAAAGGACATGGGGGATCTCTTCCGTTGATCGTCGGTCTGCAGACCCGGCGCGCCCCTCTGGGCTCATCGGTGGGTCGTCTCCCACGCCGGCAGTGGCCAGTGTAGGCGCTAGTGCGCGGCGGCTCTCCTGCGCGGGAGGACCTGCAGGGCGGCGACGACGAGGGCGCCGACCACGAGCCCCAGCAGCGCGGAGGCGAGCGTGTTGGCCACCCACGCGAGTATGCCGCCCACCCCCGCGACGCCCGACACCGCCACCTCGAGGTGGTGGACGAGGTCGTAGGGGCCCTTCCAGCCGAGCTCGTCCATGCCGACGAGGAGGATGTGCCCGCCGACCCAGAGCATGGCCGCGATGCCAACCGTCGCCAGCAGCTGGAGCAGCCTCGGCATGCCCTTGACGAGCGCCCGGCCCACACGCTGGGCGGCGCCGGAGCCGCGCTGGCCGAGTCGCAGGCCGATGTCGTCCATCTTCACGATGAGCGCCACCACCCCGTAGACCAGGGCGGTGATGAGCACCGCGACGACGATGAGGATGGCGCCGCGCGCGACGAACGGCTCGTTCTCCACCTCGTTGAGGGCGATGACCATGATCTCGGCCGAGAGGATGAAGTCGGTCCGGATGGCGCCCGAGACCACGGTGTTCTCGCTGTCCGCGTCACCACTGACGGGCTGCTTCTCGCCGCCGTGGCCCGAGAGCGCCTCCCACACCTTCTCCGCGCCCTCGTAGCACAGATACGCACCGCCGAGCATGAGGATGGGAGTGAGCAGCCACGGCAGGAACTGGCTGAGCAGCATGGCGGCCGGCAGGATGATGAGCAGCTTGTTGCGCAGCGATCCCATGGCGATGCGCTTGATGATGGGCAGCTCGCGCTCGGGTGACAGTCCCTGCACGTAGCGCGGGGTGACGGCCGTGTCGTCGACGACGACGCCGGTCGCCTTGAGGCTCGCCTTGGTGGCGGCCGCGCCCACGTCGTCGACCGAGGCCGCGGCCAGCTTCACGAGCGCCGCGACATCGTCCAAGAGGGCTACCAGTCCACCTGCCATGGCGACATCGTAGGTGGACGCCGAGCCCTGCCGGGCTCGTGGACCACGCGGTATGCCGCAGCCTGCACGCAGGCGGGTCAGCGCGCCCTGGCGTCGCGCAGCAGCCGCACGTCGTCCCGGGCCGCGGCCACCGCGTCGAGCACGGCCCGCACGTCGTCGGTATCGCCGCCGCCGGCGCCGACCGCGGCCAGCAGGTCCTGCTGGCTCGCCGCGACCTCTTCGCGAAGGCCTTGGAGGTCCTCCTGGGCGGCCACGACCTGGCCCAGCACGACGGACAGGTCCTCGTGCAGATCAGCGACGACGGCCTCGACGTCGCTCGTCACGTCGACCGGAGCGGGCTCGGGGCGGGCCCGGCTCAGCACCTGGCGCAGCCGGTCGAACTGGCCGCGGACCTCCTCGGCGAGGGCGCCCACATCGGCGCGCACCTCTCCTGCGAGGCTCTCGACGACCGGGCCGACGTCGTAGCCCGGCGTGGCGGGCGCGCCGTCGCGCCCGGTCAGCGTCTCCAGCACGTCGGCCCGCAGCCCGGACACCTCCTCGTTTCCGGCGACGAGCTGCTGGGCGAGGATGGCGAGGTCGTCGCGGACATCGGCCAGCAGCGTCTCGAGCTCGGCCCGCACGTCGGCGGCCGCCAGCGGCTCGGGCTGGTCGGCCACGAGGCGGCGCACGCTGTCGAGCTCGTCCCGCAGGTCGGAGACGGCCGCGCCCAACCCCGCGTCGATGTCGGCGCGGAGCCCGTCGACGAGCTCGGCCACGTCCGGTCCGGGGTCGACCTCGACCTCCTCGTAAGCCTCCTCGTAGGCCTCTTCCGCCGGCTCGCCCTCTGGTGCGGCCAGCGCGGCGACGGCGTCCGCCAGCTCGGCCAGCGATTCGCGGAGCGCGTCGAGCTCCTGCTGTGTGCCGGACATGCTCCGCACGATCACCGAGAGGTCGTCGCCCACCTCGGCGAGGGGCGGCGCCAGCTCGTCTCGCAACCGGCGGACCAGCGCGTCAGTGTCCACCGCGGGCTGATCGCGCCTGTCGCCGGCCGCCACCAGGGTCTCGCGCACGTCGTCGAGCTCGCGCTGGCTGGCTGCGAGGCGCTTGAGCACGAGCGTGAGGTCCTCGTGCAGATCGCCGACCGCGCCCAGCACGTCGTCACGCGCCGACGCCACCACCGGTCCGAGCACGGCGGTGGGATCCTCGCCCGAGCCAGCCGTGGACGCGGCCGCTTCGGTGTGGCTGGCGGTCAGCTCGGTGATGGCGTCCCGCAAGGACTCGAGCTCCTGGTTGCCGGCCAGCACCTGGCGCATGACCAGGGCGAGGTCGTCGTGCAGCTCGGCGATGAGCGACTCCGCGTCGGTGCGGACCTCGCTGGTGCTGGCGGCGACGGCACGCTCGAGTGCGGCGGGCAGCTCCTTCTCGATGCGGGTCCGCAGCTCCTCGACCCCGCGCTGGCTGGCCGAGGCGCGCTTGGCCATCGTCGCCATGTCATCCGCCAGCGCGAGGACGTCGGTGCGGAGGCGCTCGACCGGCCGCTCGTCGGGCTGGTGCGCGGCCAGGGCGGTGTCGACGACGGCCTCGAAGCGGCTCTGGAGCTCGTCGGCAACCTCTTCCACGTCGGCGCGAGCGGCCAGTCCGTCCACGAACTCCCGCAACTCGACGATGTCGCTGCGGACCGCGAGCGTCTCCACGAGCTCCCGCAGCTCCTCGAGCTCCTGCTGGCCCGCCAGCCGACGCGACAGGACGGCGCGGTCGTCGTGGACCTCGGTCGCGAGGCGGTCCATCTCGTCGCGCAGGTCGTTGATCCACGGCCGCAGCGCGGCCTCGACTTCGGCGCGCACGGCGTCGGCGGTGAGCGGCGGCCCCTCGGGCTCGGTGAGCTCGCGCACCCGCCGGGCCAGTACGGCCCGCTCGTCGCGCAGCTCGCCGATCAGCGCGTCGAGTTGTCCCGTGAAGCGCTCGGCG
>CALMNV010000263.1 GCA_937873285.1 uncultured Intrasporangium sp.
GTCCCCGCCCCCATCGTTGAGCCGTAGGACGAAGGGGCGGCGCGAGGTGTACTGCACGACGCTGAGCGAGGCCGGGTCGACGTGCAGCCGCTGGAAGTCGTCGAGACCCGCGCCGGCCGCGTCGGCGAGGACCGCCTTGATGATGTCGCCGTGCGAGACGGCCACCCACACCGCGTGCTCCCCGTGCCCCGCGGCCACCCGCGCGTCGACCTCGCGCACCGCGTCGAGCGCGCGGTCCCACATCTGCCGCAGGGACTCAGCGCCGTATGCCGCCGAGTCGGGAAAGCGCGCCTCGCTGGGGCGGTCCTGGACGACCCTCCACAGCTCCTCGTTGACCAGGTCCGCCAGTGGGCGGCCGGTCCACGCGCCGTAGCGGCACTCCCCCAGGCCCTCGTGGACGCTTCTCGCCACGGGCCCGTGAGCCACCGGCGCCAGGGCGGCCGCCAGCCGGTCTGCGGTCTGCACGCAGCGCTCGAGCGGAGAGCTGACGATCTCGGCGACCGGCACGCCGGCCGCGGCAAGGCGCTTCCCGAGCGCGTCGACCTGCTGCTCGCCCGCGGCGTCGAGGAAGACGCCGGGAGCCCAGCCCGCCAGCGTGCCGGAGCTGTTCGCCGTGGACCGGCCGTGGCGCACGAGGAGGACGGTGGGCACCGCGCCAGCGTAGACGGCGAACCCGGCGCCGCGGCATACGGGCTGGAAGGTGACCGCCCGGGAAAGTCGTGGTGAAGTAGGCCGGTGATCGTGGACCAGGCCATCTACCGAGACGGGCGGCGGCAGCCGTGTGGCGACCTCAGCGACGAGCTCGACGCCCTGCGCGCCGGCGCCGACGGGTTCTTGTGGATCGGGCTCAAGGAGCCGACCGACGAGGAGTTCGGGCTCGTCAACAGCGAGCTGCACCTGCACCCGCTCGCCGTCGAGGACGCGGTCAAGGGCAACCAGCGGGCCAAGATCGAGCAGTACGAGACCTCGCTGTTCGTCGTGCTGAAGACACTGCGCTACATCGACCAGACGAGCGACATCGAGACCGGTGAGCTGATGCTCTTCCTGGGCGACCGGTTCGTCGTCACGGTGCGACGCGGCGAGGGCAACCCGTTGCAGGGGGTGCGGCATCGGCTCGAAGCGGACGCCACGGAGCTGGGGCTCGGCCCCATGGCGGTGCTGCACAGCGTGATGGACTCGGTCGTCGACAACTACCTGCTCGTCGACCGCGAGGTCAAGCGGGACCTGGAGGAGATCGAAGAGGCGGTGTTCGGAGGCTCCGGTGGCGACGCGAACGTCATCTACCGGCTCAAGCGGGAGGTGCTCGAGTTCCGCCGGGCGAGCGGCCCGCTGGCCGACGCGCTGGCCTCCTTCCTCGACCGGGGCGCTGGCCGGGCGCTCTCGAACGACCTGCGCCACCTATTCCGGGACGTGGGCGACCACCTGCGCCAGGTCAACGACCACGTCGAGGCCTACGACCGGCTCCTCACCGACATCCTCGGTGCCCACCTCGCCGGGGTCTCGGTCAAGCAGAACGAGGACATGCGCAAGATCTCGGCGTGGGTGGCCATCGCCGCGGTGCCGACCATGGTCGCCGCCGTCTATGGGATGAACTTCACGAACATGCCGGAGCTGCAGGCGAGCGTCAGCATCGGTGGCCAGGACTTCGCCTACGGGTACTTCGTCGTCCTCACCGTCATGGCCACGGCCTGCCTGTCGCTCTACCGGGCGTTCAAGCGCTCAGGGTGGCTCTGACCCCCCGCCCCCCTCCCGGCCGACGCGCCTTTCCCTCCCAGCGCACGCCCTGCCGCGTCTGCGCTCCGGTCGAGTGGCCAGTTGCGCACATCCCACCCCCACCGGCACCGTGCGGAACTGACCACTCGACTGGGGGGGTGGCGCCAGTGGCGCTCGGGGTGCAGTCGCCTCAGGTCGCGGTGAGCCAGCCCTTGGCGGCGCCGCGTCTGCGCTCCAGTCGAGTGGCCAGTTGCGCGCAGTCGAGTGGCCAGTTGCGCACATCCCCGGCACCGTGCGGAACTGACCACTCGACTGGGGGGGATGGCGCCAGTGGCGCTCGGGGGGTTGGCGCCAGTGGCGCTCGGGGTGCAGCCGCCTCAGGTCGCGGTGAGCCAGCCGGCGCCGAGGGCCACCAGCAGCACGACGCCGAGCACCACGCGATACCAGACGAAGGACAGCAGGCTGTTGGACGCGACAAACCGCAGCAGCCACGCGATCGAGGCATAGGCAACGACGAACGCCACGACGAGGCCGAGCGCCATCGGGCCGACTCCGAGGGTGAGCAGGGGGGTGCGCTGCTTGTAGGCCTCGAAGAGCCCGGCGGCCGTGAGCGCCGGGATGGCGAGGAAGAAGCTGAGCCGGGTGGCGGTCACGCGGTCGATGCCTCGGGCGAGGCCGGCGGAGATCGTCGCACCCGACCGCGACACGCCCGGGGCGAGCGAGAAGCACTGGACCAGGCCGATGACGAGCCCGTCGACCGGGGTGACCGAGTGCTCGCCGCGTACGGTCCCGCGCCGGTCGTAGGCCGTGTGCATCCGCTCCGCGGCCACCATCACCCCGCTCCACAGCACCAGCCCGGCCGCCACCACCCACAGGCTGCGAAGGCCGCCGGTGATGAGGTCCCTGGCGAGGAAGCCCACGATCCCCACCGGAATGGAGCCGACGACGACGGCCCAGGCCAGTCCGTAGTCAGGGTCCCTGCGGGCCTGCGCCGAGCGCAGGCCGCGAAACCACGCCAGCGCGAAGCGGACGATGTCCTTGAGGAAGTACAGCAGCGTGGCGAGGATCGCGCCGAGCTGGATGATCGCCGTGTATGCCGTGACCGCCGGGTCGTCGATCGACTTGCCGAGGAGCTTCTCGGCGATGGTCAGGTGCGCGGTCGAGGAGACGGGCAGGTATTCCGTCAGTCCCTCGACCACGCCGAGGATCAGGGCGTCGAGGTAGCTGAGAACTGGCACAGTCGGTCAACCTTCGCTGGGGAGCTGGACGCGCCGAGACTCCCGCAGTCCTCGGCGCCGGACGTTGCGGCGGGCGACAGGGTGGCAGCCTACCCTGAGCCCCCGCTGGGTCCGGGCTGGTCCGCGGCTGCGCGCGTCACGCCGGGGGCAGCGCCTCGGCCGCAGTGCGCAGCACGTCGAGCCTGCCGGCGAGGTCGGCGGCATACGGCGAGACGGCGAGCGTGGTGGCCCCGGCGGCGGCATACCGCCCGATCCGCTCCGCGATGCGCTCCGGCGGTCCGAGCAGCGCAGTCTGGTCGATGAACTCGAAGGGGACGGCCGCCGCCGCTTCCCGGTGCCGGCCGGCGAGGAAGTGCTCCTGGACCCGGGCAGCGGCCTGACCAAAGCCCATACGCACGGCGAGCTCGTTGTAGAAGTTCTTCTCGCGCGAGCCCATGCCGCCGAGGTAGAGCGCGCAGTAGCCGCGCAGGGCGTCGGCGGCCACCTCGAGGTCCGCCCCGACGACGACCGGCACGGTCGGCACGACGTCGAACCCGTGCGGCGAACTGCCGGTCATGCCGTGCCCGGCGCGCCCGCGCCCGGCGGCGAGGGCAGCGAGCTGCGGGCCGGCGTGCTCGGGGCTGAAGAAGATGGCGAGCCAGCCGTCGGCGATCTCCCCGGCCAGCTCGAGACTGCGCGGCCCCACGGCGGCGAGGTAGACCGGCACGCGCTCCTGGGTCGGGCGGATGGTCAGCTTGAGGGCCTTGCCGGGGCCGTCCGGCAGCGGCAGGGTCCAGAAGCCGCCGTCGTAGCGGAGCGTGTCGCGGCGCAAAGCCATCCGGACGATCTCGACGTACTCGCGGGTGCGGCGCAGGGGGCTGCCGAAGCGGACCCCGTGCCAGCCCTCGCTCACCTGCGGGCCGGAGACGCCGAGGCCGAGACGGAACCGGCCGCCCGAGAGCGCGTCGATCGTCGCGGCAGTCATGGCCGTCATCGCCGGGGTGCGGCCCGGGATCTGCATCACCGCCGACCCGAGGGCGATGCGCTCGGTCCGGGCGCCGACCCAGGCCAGCACGCTGGGGCTGTCCGAGCCGTACGCCTCCGCCGCCCACACGCTGTCGTAACCGAGGCGCTCGGCCTCCTGCGCGAGAGCGACCACCGCGGCGGGGCCGCCCCGGTCCCAGTAGCCGAGGTTCAGCGCCAGTCGCATGCGGCGCTCGCGATGTCGGGGCGGGTCACGCGGGGTCAGACCCGAACGCCCCGCTCGACGCCGGGTCCCTTCTCCTCGTCGTCCTCATCGTCGAGGTCGTCGTCCTCGTCGTCGTCCTCGTCGAGGTCGTCGTCGTCGAAGTCGTCATCGTCCTCGTCATCCTCGTCCTCGTCCTCGTCGTACTCGTCCGCGTCGAGCCCGGCATAGACGCCCGGCTCGTCGCCCTCCTCGTCCTGCTCGTCGAGGTCCTCGCCATAGATCGCGAGCGGCGTGGCGACCTCGGTCGCGTCGTAGAGCGCCTCGTCGTAGTCGTCGAAGGCCTCGGCGAGGTCCTGGGCGGCGGCGGCAACCATGGGGTGGTCGGGGTTGCGGCTGGTCGTGGCCGCTTCGAGGTGGCGCTCTAAGGCAGCCACGAGCTGGTCGAGAGCGGCACGCGGGTCCACGGTCATGTCATGACCGTAGTCGACACTCATGCGGCTGGAAACTCCTGGGCACACCCGGGCAGGCACGCACGGCACCGGCAGCGGCGGCAGAGACCGGGCTGCGGCGACCGCAGGCGGTGTCCACAATGGCGGCGATGACCGAGTACGAGTACCGCGTCCTGACCTTTGGCCCGGCGACGTCGCGCGCCGAGGCGCGGCAGGCCGTCGTGGAGCACGCCGAGTACGGCCACTGGGAGCTCGCCCGGACCGTCGGCTACGTGAACGGCCAGCGGCGCATGTGGCTGCGGCGCAAGGTCATGCGGGTGCAGCGCACCGCCTGACCAGAGCGCCTGGCCACGCCGGGGCGCGCGCGCCCCTCGCCTAGCACCGCGTGAGGAAGTCGGTCAGCACCCGCGCTCCGAACCGCAGCGACTCCACGGGCACCCGCTCGTCGATGCCGTGGAACATCGGGGCGAAGTCGAGGTCGGCCGGCAGCCGCAGCGGCGCGAAGCCGTAGCCGGTGATGCCCAGCCGGCTGAGCGCCTTGTTGTCCGTGCCGCCGGAGAGGCAGTAGGGCAGCACCGCGGCGTCAGGGTCCTCGCGCAGCAGGCTCTGCTTCATCGCCTCGACGAGGCTGCCGTCGAAGGGCGCCTCGAGCGCCACGTCCCGGTGGACCACCTCGACCTCGACGTGCTCCCCCGCCAGCTCCCGGACCGTCGCCATGAGGGTCTGCTCGTGTCCGGGCAGGAACCGGCAGTCCACCGCCGCCGTCGCGGTCTGCGGCACGACGTTGTGCTTGTAGCCGGAGTCGAGCATCGTCACGTTCGCCGTGTCGCGCAGGGTTCCGCGGACAAAGCCAGCCGCCCCGCCGAGCCGGCCCAGCAGCAGCTCGACGTCGGCGGCATACGGTATGCCGGTCAGCGTGCTCACGCCGTCGAGGAGCTCGCGCACGGACGCG
>CALMNV010000264.1 GCA_937873285.1 uncultured Intrasporangium sp.
CGCGCCGGTGTCCGAGGCCTTGGACAGGTGTTGCAGATGACGCCGTCTATGCTTACGCTGTAAAAGCCATGAAGTGGTCCAGCAACGGCGCCGCTACCCGGCTGTGAAAGGAGCGGCGTAATGCCGTTGCCTGCCAGTTTCGCGCTCGCCGATCCCGATGGTGACCTCGACGCCAACCACTCCGCCAGCCGCCAGAACGGCCACGGCGCCGACCACGACGAGTCCGACGATGTCGCCGGCCTGGAGCCGCTGCTCGAGGCGCTGGCCTCCTCCGCAGAGCCGACGTCCCGCCGCCGCCTCGAGCAGGAGCTGGTGCTGCGCAGCCTTCCGCTGGCCGACTCCGTCGCGCGGCGCTACTACGGGCGCGGCATCGAGCTCGACGACCTGATCCAGGTGGCCCGCATGGCCCTCGTCAAGGCCGTGCAGCGCTACCGGCCCGGTGTCGGCGCCAGCTTCCCGGCGTATGCGGTGCCCACCATCGCCGGGGAGCTCAAGCGCTATTTCCGGGACTCGGGGTGGTCGGTGCGACCGCCTCGGCGCCTGCAGGAGCTGCGCGTGTCGCTCGTCAGCGAAGAGGAGCGCCTCACCCACGAGCTGCACCGCGAGCCGACGCTCGTCGATCTCGCCGCGGCGATGGGGGTGCCGCGCCAGACGGTGTCCGAGGCTCGGCTGACCCAGGCGGCATACAGCGCGTTGTCGCTCGACGCCCCGGCGGCGGGCAGCGAGACCCGCCCCGAGCTGCCAGACGGCGGAGAGGACCCGCTGGCCCTGCTCGAGATGCGTGACGAGCTGCGCTCCGCGCTGTCGCTGCTGACCGAGCGGGAGCGCACCATCGTGCGGATGCGCTTCCTCGAGGAGTGCACGCAGGCTCAGATCGGCGCAGCCCTCGGGGTGAGCCAGATGCAGGTGTCCCGGCTGCTGGTCGCGATCCTGCGCAAGCTGCGAACGCGGCTCGACGCCAGTGGCAGCTGCGCCGAGTCGCCCCCGGCGGTCAGCGCCTGACTTCCGCTCCATCGGGAAGCTCGCGCGGACGGCACGTGTATACGGCGTAAGCCGGGGGTATGGCGGGCGCGGGGGGGTTGGGGCCCGGGCGGAGCAGCGTCACGCTGCTCCGCTTCGGGGGCCACTCCCTGCGAACCAACGATCGTCGACTGAGAGAAGGAACAACCATGAGCATCGACCGCAGTCAGCTCACCGAGGTGATCGGCGGAACCGTCTACGGCTCCGGCGGCGACAAGATCGGCCAGGTTGGCCAGGTCTACCTTGACGACGTCACGAACGAGCCGGAATGGGTGACGGTGCAGACCGGGCTCTTCGGCACCAAGGAGACCTTCATCCCCATCGCCGACGCGCAGTTCGACAACGGTGACGTGCGGGTGTCCTACGACAAGGCCAAGGTCAAGGGCGCCCCCAACGTCGACGCCGAGCAGGGCCACCTGTCGCGCGAGGAGGAGGAGGAGCTCTACCGCTACTACGGCCTCGACTACGGACGGGGCGCCGACACCGATGGTGACGTCCAGGCCACCCGCCCGTCTGGCGTGACGGATGGCGCTGTCGGGCACGACACCTCCGGCCCCACCACCGACGACGCCATGACCCTGTCCGAGGAGCGTCTCGAGGTCGGCACCCAGACCCGCGAGGCCAGCCGGGCTCGACTTCGCAAGTACGTCGTGACCGAGGAGCAGACCGTCACCGTGCCGGTCACCCGTGAGGAGGTGCGCATCGAGCGCGAGCCGATCACGGACGCCAACGTCGGCGCGGCGATGAGCGGCCCGGGGATCTCCGAGGAGGAGCACGAGGTGGTGCTGCACGAGGAGCGTCCGGTCGTCGCCAAGGAGACCGTGCCCGTCGAGCGGGTCAAGCTCGCCAAGGAGACGGTGACGGACCACGTCGAGGTGTCCGAGGAGGTCCGCAAGGAGCGGGTCGACACGGACGGCCTGGGGCCGGACTCCGGTCGCGACAGCGCGCGCTGACCCTCTCGGGTCGCCGGGCCGGTCCTCGACCGACCCGGCGACCTGTATTTGCGGCAGAATCGACGCCAGGGGCACCGAGATCGGAGGCACCATGAGCACGAGCTACAACGATCGGTCCGACGACGAGCGCACCGTGGAGCGGGAGGGCCCGAACGCCCGTGGCGTCGCCAGCCGGGCCACCCTCTCCGGCCTGCTGCGCGCGGAGCGGGAGCAGTTCGGCGGAGTGAAGATCGGGTCGGCCTTCTTCGGCTGGCTCACCGCGACCGGCACGGCGGTGCTGCTCACCGCGCTCCTCGCAGCCGTCGGCGCGGCTGTCGGCGTGGCGACCAACACCGACGTCGGCCAGGTGACCACGCAGGCCACCACCCAGCCGAGCACCGTGGGGGCGGCCGGCGCCATCGCGCTGTTCGTCATCCTGTTCGTCGCCTACTACTGCGGCGGCTACGTCGCCGGTCGGATGGCCCGCTTCAACGGTGCGCGTCAAGGCGTCGCGGTCTGGCTGTGGGCCGTCGTCATCGCCATCGTCGTCGCGGTGCTCGGCGCCGTCGTCGGCAGCAAGTACAACATCCTCGCCACGCTCAACAGCTTTCCGCGCATCCCCGTGGGCGAGGGGAGCCTCACCACGGCGGGCCTGGTCGCGGCCCTCCTCACCATCCTGGCGAGTCTCGGCGGGGCCATGCTCGGCGGGCTGGCCGGCATGCGCTTCCACCGGAGGGTGGACCGTGCCGTGCCCGAGGGCTGAGGCACCGCAGATCCTCCCGCATCGACCGACCGACCGGGTGCTGCGCACCTCGTGCGCACCCGTGCGGACCCAACCGAAAGGAACCTCCTGTGCAGATCGACAAGCAGCAGATCATCGAATTCCTCCGGAGCCGCGGTGAGCAGGACAAGGCCGACCAGGCCTCGACCCAGCTGCCCGAGCAGGTGGACACCGAGCAGGACCAGGGGCTGCTGGGCTCGCTCGGCATCAACCCGGCCGAGCTGCTGGGCAAGCTCGGCGGGCTGGGCGGCCTGGGCGGCAGCCTCGGCGGGCTGGGCGGCAAGCTCGGCCTCTGAGCTCGAGGGGCTCTATCGAGCAGCGGGCCCGGCGGATGACGCCGGGCCCGCTGCTCCATGCCAGGCCCTCCGCTTCATGCCGGGCCGGCGTGGTGAGCCGGCTCAGCCGCGTGGGCCGCCAGCGACATACAGCACCTGCCCGGACACGAAGGCGGCCTCCTCGCTGGCGAAGAACGCGGCCGCGGCGGCGATGTCCTCGGGCTGCCCCACGCGCTGCACCGGAATCTCCTTTGCGCTGAAGGCCAGGAAGTCCTCGAACGGCACGCCCATCCGCTGCGCGGTCGCCCGCGTCATGTCGGTCTCGATGAAGCCCGGTGCGATGGCGTTCGCCGTGACCCCGAACCGGCCGAGCTCGATGGCCAGCGTCTTCGTGAAGCCCTGGAGGCCGGCCTTCGCCGCGGAGTAGTTCGCCTGGCCTCGGTTGCCGAGCGCCGAGGTCGAGGAGATGTTGATGACACGACCCCAGGCGGCAGCGGTCTGGTGCTGCTGCACCGCGCGGGACATCAGGAAGGCGCCGCGCAGGTGGACCGCCATGACGGCGTCCCAATCGCCGAT
>CALMNV010000265.1 GCA_937873285.1 uncultured Intrasporangium sp.
ACCACGGTGGCATGGACCACGGTGGCATGGACCACGGTGGCATGGACCACGGTGGCATGGACCACGGTGGCATGGACATGGCACCGGACGGCATACCGCTCGCGCAGGGCGGGGAGGACCGCGACGGGTTGGAGATGGACGAGCTGCACCTGCAGGCCGGGCCCGTGCTCGCGAACTGGCCCGCCGGTCTCGCCGTGACGTGGACGCTGCAGGGGGACGTCATCGTGGCTGCGAAGGGTCGGTGGGAGCCGTCGACGGCCACGCATGCCGGACCTCCGACCTACGGCGTCGGCCTCACGCCGCAGGCGGCATGGCGGTGTGACAACCTCGCGGCGCTCCTTCGGCTGGCCGGCTGGTGGGACGGCGCGGCTCATGCGACCCGCCTGCGTGACCTCATCCTCGACGCCGGCGCGGTCGACCACGCCGCACAGGCAGAGCTGGTGCAGCTCGCGCAACGGGTCTTCCGGTCGCGCGTGCTGCGCTGGTCCCTGCGAGGGCTGGGCCCGCTGGAGGCCGACGACCTCGGAAGGCGCGGGCTTCCGGCCGCCTGGGCCGGTGACAGCGGCGCACGCCTCTCGGTCATGCTGCACACCATCGAGTCCTCTGCCGGCGGCTCCGAGCCGAAGCCGGCCGACGCGGAGCCACCCTTGCCGGACGGTCAGGCCATCGCGGACCTGACCACCGGGCTGGACGTCGCGGCGGCCCGCCTCGTCGTCGCCAGTCTCAACCTGCCGCCGGTCGGAGTGCACCGGCACCATGAGCTGGCGGGGGCCTGACGTGCCGCCCCAGAGCCAGGGCCAGCCGCTCGATGCGGTGCTCGCCGCCCTGACCGCACTCGGCGCGCTGCTGTTGCTCACCACTGGTGCCGCCGTCCTGTCCGGGGCCCTCGACGCGCGCGCCGCGGGCAGCCGCGGGACCGGTCTGACCCGCCCGTTCGACGAGGCGGCGCGCCTGCTCAGGCAGCGGCGACGCCGCCTCGTCTCGGCCGATCGGCTGCTCTGGCGCGTCGGCACCATCGGGCTTCTCCTCGTGCCCGTGCTGATGGTGGCGGTGGTGCCGGTGGGATCGCGCGCGGCCCTGCCCCTTGACGTCGGGGTCCTCTGGTTCAACGCCATGGACGTGCTGGTCTGGGCCTGCGTCTGGCTTGCCGGGTGGGGCGCCAACTCCACCTACTCCCTCATCGGCGGCTACCGCTTCCTGGCCCAGGCGCTGGCCTACGCGCTGCCGCTGATGTTCTCCCTCATCGCGCCGGCGACAGGAGCCCGCAGCCTCGACCTGCCCACCATCGTCGCGGCCCAGCAGGGCGTGTGGTTCCTCGCCTGGATGCCGGTCGCGTTCGCCACGTACTGCGTCGCGGTGCTCGGCTTCTCCGTCTGGGGGCCTTTGTCGCCGGCGCTGGGTGCCGACCTGGTCGGCGGGGTCGTGGCCGAGGTGTCGGGGGTCGACCGCTTGCTCATGCTGGCGGCCCGCTACGGGCTGCTCGCCGCCGGCTCGCTCTTCGCCGTGCCGGTGTTCCTCGGCGGCTCCTCGGGACCGCTGCTGCCGGGCGAGGCGTGGATGCTGCTCAAGGCAGCGGCCGTGCTCGCAGTGCTCGTCTGGGCACGGCGCAAGATCCCCGTGGTGCGGCCAGACCTCTTCATGGAGGTGGGTTGGCTGGTGCTCCTGCCAGCCGCCCTCGTGCAGGTCCTCGTCGTCGCCGTCATCAGTGTCTGGAGGAGCTGACCGTGCTCGTCGCCATCGCCTTCCTTGCCCTCGGCGTCGTCGCCGCCCTGGCCGGGGCAGCAGTCTTCACGGTCAGCTCCATGGCCCGAGCCACCTACGCCTTGGCGCTCTCTTTCGTGGCGGTGGGACTCCAGGTCGTGATGCTGTCGCAGAACTTCGTCGGCGTCATGATCCTGCTCATGATGATGATGGAGATGGCCGTCATGGCCGTCTTCATGGTCATGTTCATGGGCATGAACCCGGCGCTGATGCCGATGAGCATGGTGCACGGCAAGCGCGCCTCGCTCGGCACGGCTGGGTCGGTCTGCGCCGCCATGGTCCTCGGCATCGTCCTCACCCCCTGGCCGGCCCGGCGGGGCGCCCCGCCGCCGGAGCTCACGGCCGCCATCGGCCGCGAGCTGCTGGAGTCGAAGATGCTCGCCATGGCCACGATCAGCCCGGTCATGGTGGCCACGATCGTCGGCGGGGTCGCCCTGGCGCTGAGACGCACGCGCTACGACCGGTATGGCGACGATCTCGAGCGGCCTGCCGACGACCCCCAGCCGGGTGGAGTGGGCCGATGACCCTGCAGACCGCGCTCGTCATCGCGGCGGCACTCTTCAGCATCGGGCTCTACGGCGCGATCTCCCAGCAGGTCGTCGTCATGGTGATGATGGGCCTCGAGCTGATGGTCAACGGCGTGATGCTGGCTGTGGCCGCTCTGTGGTGGTTCCTCGCCCCCCACCCGTCGGGGCAGGTCCTGCTCCTCGTGGTGATCGCCGCCATGACCGTGGAGATGGGCATGGGGTTCGCCGTGGCAACGGTGCTGCACCGTGAACGGCGTGTCGACATGACTGACTCCGCGACGGATCTGTCGCGATGACGTCGCTGGTGCTCGGGCTGCTCGTGCTGGTGCCGGCCGTCGTCGGCGGCCTCCTCGCCCTGACCGCCGCGCTCCCTCGCCGCGGGAACGGCCCGGCGGAAGGCGCGGGACATGGCCGCGGGCGACCGCTCTCCGAGCGAGCCGCCGGGGTCGTCGGGGTGGGCACCGCCCTGGTCACCCTGGTGCTGTCGGCCGTCGCTGCCTCCACCCGGCCCAGCGTGCAGATGCCCTTCCTCGACGGCCTGCCCCTGGGGCTGCGCGTCGACGGGCTCGCGAGCGTCATGGCGCCCACCGTGGCGACCGTGACCCTGCTCGTGCTCGTCTTCTCCCTCGGCGCCGCCGACGGCGAGCTCACCGGCGAGGTCGGTGCCAGCCGGGCCCGCTTCTCCGGACTCATGCTCATCTTCGCCGCGGCGGCGCTGGTCACCGCGACGGCGACCACCCTCACCACGCTGCTGCTCGCCTGGGAGCTCATGGGCGCGATGTCCTGGGCGCTCATCGGCTTCCGGTGGGACGTCGAACGGCACGTCCAGGGCGGGCTGACCGCTCTCGTCACCACCCGCACCGCGGACCTCGGGCTGTATGTCGCCGCCGGTGCGGCGCTCGCCGGGGGAGCGGGGCTGGGCCTCGACGCCCTGGCGGACGCGTCGCCCGGCTGGCGCCACGTCATCGCCGCCGGCGTGCTCGTCGCCGGCCTCGGCAAGGCCGCGCAGCTGCCCTTCTCGTTCTGGCTCTCTCGCGCCATGGAGGGCCCGAGCCCTGTCAGCGCGCTGCTGCACTCGGCCGCGATGGTGGCGCTGGGCGGGTTCCTCCTGCTGCGCGTGCAGCCGCTGCTCGCTGCGACCGGCTGGGCCGGCTCGGCGGCGGCCTGGGTCGGGGTCCTGACCGCGGCGGGGCTCGGCCTCGTCGCCTGCTTCCAACGAGACCTCAAGCAGCTGCTCGCCGCGTCGACCGGCGCCCAGCTCGGTTTCGTCGTGATGGCCGCGGGCCTTCCCTCGCTCGCGGGTGGGATGGCGCAGCTCGTCGCCCATGCCGCCACCAAGGCCCTGCTGTTCCTCGCCGCCGGAGTGTGGCTGGGCCTGCTAGGAACCCGCCAGCTCGACCAGCTGCACGGCGTGGCGCGCCGCTGGCCGGCCGTGGGGTGGGCCGCGACGGTCGGCGCGGTGTCGCTGGCCGGAGTGGCGCCGCTGTCCCTGTGGGCGACCAAGGACGCCATCCTCGGCGCCTCCCTGTCCTCCGCGCAGCCGGCATCTCCCGCGCTGTATGCCGTGGGCCTCGTCGCCGCCGCGCTGTCGGCGGCATACTCGGCCAGGATCCTCGCGGCGATCTGGGGCCTCTCGTCCGCGCCGCGCGCTGACGCCGGCCCGACGACCGGGACCGGGACCGGGACCGGGACCGCGACCGCGGCCGGCGCCGCGCCAGGGACCGCGGCCGGCGCCGCGCCAGGGACCGGACGGCCGGGCCTCGATCGGACCGTGCCGCTCCTCGTGCTGGCGGTCGGGGCCGCGACGCTCGGGGTCCTGGCGCTTCCCCCGGCCGAGGAGCTGCTGGCGGAGACGCTCGGCACCGCCGCCGCGGCCGCCAACGTGGCCCTGCTGACGGTGTCCGCGCTCGCCGCTGCCGTCGTGCTGGTCGCGGTGCTGCGCCGGGGCATCCCCGACGCGGCACGCTCACGGCTCGGGGCCTCGGCCGCCTCGTGGCTGGGTCTGGAGCGGGCGGCATACCGGCTCGTCGTGGCCCCGGCCTTCTGGCTCGCCGGGCTGCTCGCCCGCTTCGACGACGGGGTGCTCGACCGGGCCCCCGACCTCGTGGCGGCCGGTGGCAGGCGCGCCGCCAGCGAGCTCTCGGCGCTCGACCGGAAGGTGGTCGACGCCGGCGTGGAGGGGCTCGCGGTCGCGGTGCGGCGGCTCGGGCAGCGGGCCCGCCGCCCCCAGACGGGGCAGCTCTACCAGTACTACCTGCAGGCGGTCGTCGTGGTGGCGCTCGCCGTCGTCCTGCTCGTGTCGTCCGTCGTCGTGAGGTGAGCGTGCTCAGTCTGATCGTCTTCCTGCCGCTGCTGGCCGCGGTCGCCCTCGCCGTCATCCGGGTGCCGGAGGTGGTGGCCCGGTGGACCTGGGTCACCGTGACCGCGCTCGACCTGCTGCTCGTGGCGGTGGCGTGGGCGGCGTACCGCACGCCGGCTCCGGGGCAGCTGGCTCTGGAGGAGCGCTACGCCTGGATCCCGGGCGTGCGCAGCAGCTACCACGTCGGGGTGGACGGGCTGTCCCTGCCGCTGGTGGCCATGACCGCGGTCGTCTTCCTCGCCTGCGCCGTCTACAGCGTCACCGATCGCGACCGTCCCCGCTCGCGCGCCGCCCTCATGCTCTTCCTGCACAGCGTGAGCCTCGGCCTCTTCGTCGCGGCCGACCTCATCCTCTTCTTCCTCTTCTTCGACCTGACCATCGTCGGGATGTACTTCGTCATCGCCGGCTGGGGCCACGGTGACGCGGCCCGCTCGGCCCTGAAGTTCTTCCTCTACACCTTCCTCGGCTCGCTCGCGCTCCTGCTCGGCTTCATCGGCCTGTACGTGGCCGCGGACCCGCACACCTTCGACATCCCCGCGCTCGTCGCGGCGATGCCGCTTCGCGGCAGCGGGCTGGCGGGCGGTCTGGTGCTGGCGGCGATCCTGCTCGGGCTGTTCGTCAAGACGCCGACCGTCCCGTTCCACACCTGGCTCCCACCGGCCCACACCGACGCGCCGGCGGTCGGCTCCGCCGTCCTCGCCGCGGTGCTGCTCAAGATGGGCACCTACGGCTTCGTGCGCATCGCCATGCCGACGCTGCCCGAGGCGTCGCGCTCCTGG
>CALMNV010000266.1 GCA_937873285.1 uncultured Intrasporangium sp.
CGTCATGTCGCCAGCCTAGGCCGCGCGGCACGAGGCCCGGCCTGCAAGCAGGACCGGGCCTCGAGCGTTGCGGGCGGCTGGCGGGTCGGCCGGAGCGTCGACTGCCCGTCAGCTGCCGATCGCGGCGTTGTCCTCGTCGCGCGAGGCGTTGACCGAGATCTTGCGCGGCTTGGCCTCCTCGGCGACGGGGATGGTCAGGCTCAGCACGCCGCCACGGTAGTCCGCGGCGATCTTGTCGAGCGCGAGGCCGGCGCCCAGTGACAGCTGCCGGGCGAACGTGCCGGTGGGGCGCTCGTGCGAGAGCCACTTGGCGTCCTCGACCTCGACAGCC
Organism: uncultured Intrasporangium sp.; assembly: GCA_937873285.1. Lineage (GTDB taxonomy): Bacteria > Actinomycetota > Actinomycetes > Actinomycetales > Dermatophilaceae > CALMNV01. The sequence continues at coordinate 332 of CALMNV010000266.1, forward strand.
GGCCGCTCCGCGCGGATCGTCAGGGTGCGGTCCTCGACGTCGATGTCGATGGTGCTCGGGTCGACGCCGGGGAGGTCGATGAGCACGGTGAAGCTCTCACCCGATCGGTAGAGGTCCATCGGCATCACCGAGGTGGCCGGGCGGAAGCTGTCGGTGAAGAAGCGGTCCAGCGAACGGAACGGGTCGAACTGGTTGGACATGGTCCCTCCTGGTGGTGCTCTGGTGCGGGGTGGAAGCCGGTTCCGGCGGCTTCACGACTCAATATACATGAGTGTCAACCGCTCAACTACGAGATCTGTTCCCGCAGAGTGGCGGACCCTGACCCAGACGCGCCCGTTCCCCCGTGCGCAAACGCCCACTCGACCACCTTCGCGTCGACTGGCCAGTTCTGTGCGCTCCGGCCGCGTCGACTGGCCAGTTCTGTGCGGTTCCACCTGTCAGAGCACGCACGGAACCGACCACTCGACCGGGCCCGGGCGGCCGGACTACACGAGCGAGCTGGGGTCGTCGGGGACGTCCGCGGCATACGCCTGCAGCAGTTGCAACGGCACGACGTCGAGGGTGCGCTCGTGGGTCGCGGCGAGCACCACCGGGGCGGCGCATCCCGCGCGCTGGGCCTCCAGCCAGCGTCCCGCCACGACGCACCAGCAGTCGCCAGGGGTGAGTCCGGGAAAGCGCCACTCCGGGCGCGGCGTGACCAGGTCGTTGCCCACCGAGACCTGATGCGCGAGGAACTCTGCCGTCGCGACGACGCAGATGGTGTGGCTGCCGAGGTCCTCAGGCCCGGTGGTGCAGCTGCCATCCCGGTAGAACCCGGTCAGCGGGTCCCGGCCGCACTCCTGCAACTGTCCACCGAGCACGTTGCGTTCACCGCGGGCCATGGGCAAACGCTAGCCGTATGCCGTCGCGCCGGCAGGGCGGGTCACCACGGGCCCGAGCGGCTTCCATGAAGGGTCTCGGCTCGTAGAAGGGCCGCGACCCTGCACGACGGGCGACACTGTCGGCATGTTGCGGATGAGCATCTCGTTGCCGGCCGACCTCACCGACGAGGTCACGACCCTGCTCCGCGACTCGTCCGCCGTCAGCAGCGTGACCGTGCTCCGAGGGGCCTCCGTGCTGCCCGAGGGTGACGTCGTGCTCGCGGATCTGGCGCGCGAGGGTGCCAATCCGATCCTTGACCGCCTCCGAGCGCTCGGCGTCCACTTGCGCGGCACCATCCACCTCGAGCAGGTGGCGACGTGGCTCTCGCGCGCCGGGCTGGAGGCGGAGGAGGCCTCGCCGGGCAGCAGCGCGGACGCCGTCGTGTGGGGCCAGGTGGTGCAGCGCTCCTACGACGACTCCGAGCTGAACTGGACCTATACGAGCTTCATGGTGCTGGCGACGCTCATCGCCGGGATCGCGATCATCCTCGACTCGCAGATCCTCGTCATCGGCGCGATGGTGCTGGGGCCGGAGTTCGGCGCCGTGGCTGCCCTCGGTGTGGCGCTGGTGCGCCGCCGGCCGCTGCTGCTCGGCTTGGCGGCTCGGGCGCTGCTGCTCGGCTTCGGCATAGCGATCGCGGTGACCGGCCTCGTGGCCCTCGGCGGCCGGGCGCTGGGGTGGGTCACCCTGCAGGACGTCATCGGCGCCCGGCCGGGCACCGACTTCATCTACTCGCCGGACCGGTGGTCCTTCGTCGTCGCCGTGCTCGCGGCCGCGGCGGGGGTCCTCTCGCTCACCTCCGACCGCGTCGGCGGTCTCAGCGGAGTCTTCATCTCGGTCACGACCATCCCGGCTGCCGGCAACGTCGCGCTTGCCCTCGCCTTCGGGGCCTGGCCGGAGGCATGGGGGAGCGCGCTGCAGCTGGTGATCAACCTGCTCGGGATGGCGCTCGCCGGCTGGGCCACGCTGGCCCTGCAGCAGGCGGTCTGGTCGAGGGTGCCGGCACCTCGCTCGCGCATCCAGCACCGCTTCCTCTCGGGCCGCTGACGGTCAGTCGGGCCATACGGCGTGCGTGACGGCGCCGCCCGTCACGGTGACCGTGAGGGCGACCTCACCGTCCGGCAGGGGGACGAGCTCGTAGTCCCCCGCCTGCACGTCGGCGTAGACCAGGGTGTGGAGCGGCCCGGAGCGTCCCGGCCGAGCGACGACGGCGACGTGGGGGTATGCCGTCGAGCCGCTGCCCCACGCTGCCGCCGCCCCCTGGCCAGCGGGGTCGTGGTCGTCATGGTGCTG
>CALMNV010000267.1 GCA_937873285.1 uncultured Intrasporangium sp.
TCACACATGCGGTGCCGGCTGCCCAGCCAGCGGACAAACGCCTGGCTCTGATCGACCGACTCCCAGCGCAGCTCATGCTCCACGGGCCCGGCGCTCCTCCTCCTTGGCGGAGGCGCCCTTCCCGTCGCCCCCGCGCCCGGCCTCGCGACCGCCGTCCGAGCCGGTCAGACGGCGCATGCGCCGCTCCCGGGCGACATCGGTGACGACGCGGCGCACCCGCGGGGCGCGGCTCACGTCGATCCGCTCCGCCCGGGCCCGCGTCGCCTGGGCGGCGAGCTGCACGAGATGGGCGTTGAGCAGGTCGGGGTGCTCGAGCATGATGAGGTGGCCCGCGTCGTTGACGACGACGTGCTCCCCGCCCGGCATCGCCCCGACGATGAGCTCCCTGTGCGCCGGCGGGGTGAGCACGTCCTGGCACCCGTTGAAGACGAGCACCATCGACGACGCGAACTCCGACAGCGCCGGCCGCTTGTCGAAGCCGTCGAAGGTCTTGAGGTAGCCCTCCACGACGGGGAGCGGCGTGCCGAGCAGCATGTCGGCGGTGTAGCGCACGAGGGAGCGCGGCACCGGTGACGCGAAGGAGTGCTGCTCGACGAGGAAGTCCTCGAGGTCGCGCGTGATGCGGCGCAGCCGGGAGTACAGCTCCGGCCGCTCGCTCAGTGGTCGCAGCAGCCGGGGGCCCAGCACCTCCAGGAGCATCCGGCCCATCGTCGCGACCTTGCCCCCGTTGGCCAGGTCGAGGCCCCCCGGGCTGGTGCCGACCAGGGCCACGGCCACGACGCGGTCGCGCACGAGGTCAGGGAACTGCTCGCCGAGCGCGAGGATCGTCATGCCGCCCATGGAGTGCCCCACCAGCATGAGGTCGCCGGTGGGGATGACCTGGTCGAGCACCGCGTGCAGGTCGGCGCCGAGCCGGTCGATGACATAGGACTCCGCGTCGGCCACTCCGGAGCGCCCGTGGCCCCGCTGGTCCCAGCTGACGACGCGGTAGCCGGCCTGGGCGAGCGCACGCCGCTGATAGACCCAGCAGCCCAAGCTGAGACAGTAGCCATGAGTGAGCACCACGGTCGGCAGCTCGTCCGGCCGCCCGCGCCTCGTCGTCCCGTCGGCAGCCGCGGCCGCGGCCTCGGGCGTCGGCTCGTCCACCTCGACGTGCAGCGGCACTCCGTCGTCGGTGATGACCACGAGCTGGCGGGTGGGGGTGATCGAGAAGCCCTCGTCGGTCTCGAGCGCCAGGGCCGCGGCCCGGTTGCGGCTGGCCCGGTCGGCGACGACTCCGGCCGCCACCCCCGCAGCCGCGGCGACGACGGCGGCTCCGATGCCGATGAGGGGGTGCCGCCGGCCCGCCGGGCTCATCGGGCCGGCTCCTGCGCGCCGACGTGGAAGCGGGGCACACGGGCGCCGACCCGAGTGACGATCTCGTAGCTGATCGTGCCCGCCGCGTCCGCCCAGTCCTGCGCGGTCGGCTGCCCGGGCCCGCCGCCGAAGAGGACGACCTCGTCGCCAGCGCCCGCCGTGCTGCCGGCGCCCAGGTCGACGACGATCTGGTCCATGCACACCCGGCCCGCGACCCGGGTCCGCGTCGAGCCGACGAGGACCGGGCCGGCGTTGGACGCGTGGCGCGGGATGCCGTCCGCGTAGCCGGCCGGCACGAGCCCGACCACGGTGTCGGCCGCCGGCGCGTAGGCGTGCCCGTAGCTGACTCCCTGTCCGGCGGGAAGCCGCTTGACGAGCACGAGCCGTGCCTTGAGCGTCATGACCGGGCGCAGCCCGAAGTCGTCCGCGACCTGGGGCACCGGCGACAACCCGTAGAGGGCGATCCCCGGCCGCACGAGGTCGGCGTGTGCGCCGGGATGCAGCAGCGTCGCGGCGGAGTTGGCGAGGTGGCGCACCTCCGGGCGCAGGCCCGCGCGCTCCGCCCGGGCCACCGCCTCGAAGAAGCGCTCCTGCTGGGCGAGCACGGTGGGGTGCTCGGGCGCGTCGGCGTGGGCGAAGTGGGTCCACACGCCGACGACGCGGATCGCCTCCTCCCCCTCGAGGCAGCGGGCGTGACGCACGAGCTTATCCCAGTCGGCGCCGAAGGCCCCGCCGCGGCCCAGCCCGGTGTCCACCTTGAGATGGACGCGGGCGGTGCGGCCGATGCGCCGTGCGGCGGCGGCCAGCTCGTCGAGCGCCCACGGCGCGGACGCCGAGACGTCGATGTCGCGGCGCAGCGCACCGGCGAGGTCGGCGCCGGGCGGATAGAGCCACGTCAGCAGTCGCGCGTCCACCCCGGCGTCGCGCAGGGTGCACGCCTCCGTCAGCTGGGCGACGCCCAGCCAGCTGGCCCCCGCGCGGACCGCCGCCTGCGCGCACGGCACCAGCCCATGGCCGTACGCGTCGGCCTTGACCACCGCCATGAGCTCCGAGCGCGGTGCGCGCCCGCGCAGCACCCGCACGTTGTGCTCGAGGGCGGCGAGGTCGATCTCGGCCCACAGCGGGATCGCCTCGGGCACGACGGCATTCGTGGTCATCCGGGCAAGTCTCGCAGACGTGCGCGCGGGAGAGGACATCCCGGTCACCCGACCTTGCGGCGGGTCAGCTGGCTCGTCTCAGCAGCCGGCGCACCGCCGCCGGTATGCCGCCCGCCACCGCTGACGCGCGCAGCGGGCCCCCTCGGGAGACAAGGTCGCCGGCCAGCCCGTGGACCAGGGCGCCCAGGGAGGCGGCGTCGAGGGGCGCGAGCCCCGCGGCGAGGAGCGTGCCGATGAGCCCGGCGAGGACGTCCCCGGCTCCCGCGGTGGCGAGCCAAGCGGGCGCGTCCGCCTGCGACCGCACCGGCACGTCCTGGTCGGCGGCGACGACGACGGTGGTCGAGCCCTTGAGCAGCACGACGGCGCCGGTGCGCGCGGCGAGCCGCCGGGCGTGCCCGACGGGGTCGCGCTCCACCTCCGACCGGGCCACTTCGCGGCCCTCGAGCCGCCCGAGCAGCCGGGCCAGCTCCCCGGCGTGCGGGGTGAGCAGGGTGGCCCCGGGCCGCCGCCCGTCGATCAGGTCGAGGCCGCCCGCGTCGAGCACCAGGGGCACATCCGAGCGGACGGTCCGGGTGGCCACGTCGAGCTGCTCGGCGGCCCCTGGCCCGGTGGCGGCGACGTCGAGCCCCGGCCCGACGAGCCACGCCTGGACGCGCCCCTCCCCGTGGACCGCCTCCGGCACGGCCGCCCGCACGAGCGCGGTGGGTGTCGCGGTCCCCACGTAGCGCACCATTCCGGCGCCCGCCTCGACGGCCGCGGTGACGGCGAGGAGCGCGGCACCCGGATACGCCTCACCCCCGGCGACGACCCCGAGCACCCCCCGCGAGTACTTGTCGTCCCCGGGGCCTGGCACCGGCCACAGCCGGGCGGCGTCGTCGAGGGTGAGCCGCTCCACGGCCGCGGGCAGGGCCTGCATGTCGACCCCGATGTCGACCACCGTCAGCCGGCCGGTCGCCCCCGCTCCCGACGGGAGCAGGTGGGCCGGCTTGGGCGCGCCGAAGGTCACCGTCTCGTCGGCCCTGAGCACCAGATCGGCCGGCTCCCGGCCCGCCGGGTCGAGGCCGCTGGCGAGGTCGACGGCGATCACCCAGGCAGAGCCGGGCACGGCGCCGGCGAGCGCGGCGGCGTCGGCACGCAGACCCGGGCGCCCGCCGATCCCGGTGATGCCGTCGAGCACGACGTCGGCCCGCGCCAGCACCGCCGTGGCTGCGTCACGTCCCTTCGCGGCGACCACGACGGCCGCTCCGGCCTTCTCGGCCACCGCGAGCCCGGCGGCGTGGACGCCGGCGCGGCCACCGGCCGGGACGAGCACGACGGAGCACTCGTGGCCCCCCGCGGCGAGGAGGCCGGCGGCATACAGCGCATCCCCCCCGTTGTCCCCGCCGCCGACCAGCGCCACCACAACGCCGCCCCCGCGCTCGCCGAGCCGTGCGGCAGCGACATCCGCGAGCCCCCGGGCCGCCCGGCGCATGAGCTCGCCGTCAGGCAGGCTCGCCCTGGCGGCCGCCTCGGCCGCGCGCACCGACTCGACGGCGACGGCGCGGATCATCAGCCCTCCGCGATCACGACGGCGGAGGCGATGCCTGCGTCGTGCGACAACGAGAGGTGGAAGGCGTCGACCCCGAGCTCGCTGGCCCGGGACTGCACCGATCCGCGCACCTCGAGGAAGGGCCGGCCGCTCGGGTGGGTCACCACCCACGCGTCGGTCCACTGCATCCCGGAGGGCGCGCCGAGCGACTTGGCCAGGGCCTCCTTGGCGGCGAAGCGGGCCGCCAGCGACGCGACTCCCAGGGTGCGCTCCTCGGCGGTGAAGAGCCGGTCGCGCAACGCGGGGGTGCGTGTCAGCGCGGCCTCGAACCTGGCGACGTCGACGACGTCGATGCCCACGCCGATGATCACCGCAGCACCGTCCTGGGGCGCCGGGTCACTCGACGGTGACCGACTTGGCCAGGTTGCGGGGCTGGTCGACGTCGAGGCCCTTGGCGGTCGAAAGCCAGAGCGCGAAGACCTGCAACGGCACGACGGCGAGCAGCGGGGCGAGCAGCGGGGCGGTGGCCGGGATGCGGATCACCTCGTCGGCGAACGGCACGACGTCGTCGTCGCCGTCCTCGGCGATGACGAGCGTGCGCGCGCCGCGGGCCCGGATCTCCTGGATGTTGGAGACGACCTTGCCGTGCAGCCCGTGCTCGCTCGTCGGCGACGGCACGACGACGAAGACCGGCTGCCCCGGCTCGATGAGCGCGATCGGCCCGTGCTTGAGCTCGCCGGCGGCGAACCCCTCGGCGTGGATGTAGGCCAGCTCCTTGAGCTTGAGCGCCCCCTCCATGGCCACCGGATAACCGACGTGGCGGCCGAGGAAGAGCACCGAGCGCGTGTCGGCCATGAAGCGCGCGATCTCGTGGACCCGGTCCATCCGCCCGAGCAGCGCCTCGATCTTGTCCGGCACCTCGCCGAGCTCCTTCATCACCGACTGCGCGTCGTCGGCATACGACCCGCCCCGCAGCTGGGCGAGGTAGAGCCCGAGGACGTAGCAGGCGGTGATCTGCGCCAGGAACGCCTTCGTCGACGCCACGGCGATCTCGGGACCGGCATGGGTGTAGAGCACTGCGTCGGACTCACGCGGAATCGTCGAGCCGTGCGTGTTGCACACCGAGATGGTCATGGCCCCGAGCTCGCGCGCATGCTTGACCGCCATGAGCGTGTCCATCGTCTCGCCCGACTGGCTGATCGACACGACGAGCGTGCGAGCCCCCACCACCGGGTCGCTGTAGCGGAACTCGTGGGCGAGGGCGACCTCGACGGGGATGCGGGTCCAGTGCTCGATCGCGTATTTCGCCGTCATCCCGGCATACGCGGCCGTGCCGCACGCGACGACGACGATGCGCTCGATCGAGCGCAGCTGCTCCTCGGAGATGCGCAGCTCGTCGAGGACGAGGCGCCCGTCGGAGTCGGTGCGCCCGAGCAGGGTGTCGCGCACGGCGTGCGGCTGGTCGTGGATCTCCTTCTCCATGAACGTCGCGTAACCGCCCTTCTCGGCGGCCGCGGCGTCCCACGTCACCTCGTAGGCCCTGCCCTGCGCCGGCGTGCCGTCGAAGTCGGTGATCGTGGCGCCCTCGGGCGTGATGGTGACGATCTGGTCCTGCCCCAGCTCCAGCGCGCGGCGGGTGTGGCCGATGAACGCCGCGACGTCGGAGCCGAGGTAGGTGGCGCCGTCGCCGAGACCGACGACGAGCGGGCTGTTGCGCCGGGCGCCGACGACGACCCCGGGCTGGTCCGCGTGGATGGCGAGGAGGGTGAAGGCCCCGGCCAGCCCGGAGACGACCCCGCGCATGGCCTCGGTGAGATCACCCACCTCGTCGTATGCCGCTGCGAGCAGGTGGGCGACGACCTCGGTGTCCGTCTCGCTCGTGAACCGGACCCCGGAGGCCAGCAGCTCGCCCTTGAGTGCATGGAAGTTCTCGATGATCCCGTTGTGGATGAGAGCGAGCCGGCCGTCCTCGCCACCCCGGTGCGGGTGCGCGTTCTCGTCGGTGGGACCGCCGTGGGTGGCCCACCGGGTGTGCCCGATCCCGGTGGCGGACGCGGGTAGGGGATGCGCCTCGATGTCGGCCCTGAGGTTGGCCAGCTTGCCGGACTTCTTGCGCGTCTCGACGTGGTCGCCGTCGAGGAGCGCGACCCCGGCGGAGTCGTAGCCGCGATACTCCAGCCGGGCGAGGCCTTCGAGGACGACGTCGAGCGCCTTGCCGTCGGCAGCCCGGCCGACGTATCCCACGATTCCACACATGTCTGCCAGCCTACGGGACCGGGCCGTCGGCGCCCGGACGAGCTCGGGCGGCCACGGCTCGCCGGCGCCCGCAGCCACCAGCGGGATGGGGTAGGCCACAATGGCGGGCGTGCGGCAGCCACTCAGCGGGAGGTTCCCGGCCCTTCCCACGCCGTACGTCGAGCTCGACCGGGTCGCTTGGTCCCGCCTGCGCGAGAGCTACCCGCTCAACTTGGACGATGCCGACATCGCCCGGGTCAGGGGCCTCGGGGACCGGATCGACCTGCGGGAGGTGGAGGAGGTCTACCTGCCCTTGTCACGACTGCTCGGCTTCTACGTCGCGGGGACCCGGCAGCTGCATCAGGTGACGACCGACTTCCTCGGCGAGCGTCCGGCCAAGACGCCGTTCGTCATCGGCGTCGCCGGGTCCGTCGCGGTGGGCAAGTCCACGACGGCGCGCGTGCTGCGCGAGATGCTCGTGCGATGGCCGGACACGCCGCGGGTGGAGCTCGTCACGACGGACGGGTTCCTCTATCCGAACGCCGAGCTCGAGAGCCGGGGCCTGCTCTCCCGCAAAGGCTTTCCGGAGTCATACGACCGTCGGGCACTGCTGCGCTTCGTCGCGGACGTCAAGTCGGGACGCCCCGAGGTCTCGGCTCCGGTGTACTCGCACCTCAGCTATGACATCGTGCCGGGCGAGCGGATCGTCGTGCGACGCCCCGACGTGCTCATCGTCGAGGGGCTCAACGTCCTGCAGGCGCCGATGATCCACCCCGTGCGCGGCACGGGCATGGCGGTCAGCGACTTCTTCGACTTCTCCGTCTATGTCGACGCCTGGGTCGACGACGTGCGGACGTGGTACGTCGAGCGGTTCCTCCGGCTGCGGGAGACGGCGTTCTCCAACCCCCAGTCCTACTTCCACCGGTATGCCGCGTTGTCCGACGATGAGGCCGTGGCCACCGCGAACCGGATCTGGCGCGAGATCAACGGGCCGAACCTCGTGGAGAACATCCTGCCAACACGCTCACGCGCCACGCTCGTGCTCAGCAAGGGCGAGAACCATGCGGTGCGGCGGGTGCGCCTGCGCAAGATCTGACCCTCCCAGTCGAGTGGCCAGTTCCGCACGCCCTGCCCTGTACGCAAGTGACCACTCGACCGGAAGGGACCACCCCTCCCCAGTCGAGTGGCCAGTTTCGCACGCTGTGCCCTGTACGCAAGTGACCACTCGACCGGAGAGGAGCACCCCTCCCCAGTCGAGGGGCC
>CALMNV010000268.1 GCA_937873285.1 uncultured Intrasporangium sp.
GGCCGAGGCGGTCCTCCAGATGCACGGCCCGCATGCGACCGGCCTTCTCCACCCGCCCCACCGCGCCACACCAGCCGGTCTCGACCTCCTCGACGACGAGGCCGTGCTCGGCGGCAACCTCGGTGGACCGGCCTCGCGGGGGCCGTCGCCAGTCGCCGGACAGGACGTCCCTGCCGTAGCGGTCGGAAGGGGCGGCGGGCACCCGCACACGATAGGCGCGGAGCCGACTCGGGGCCCCACCGCCGCGCCGACGCCCGCGACGGCATACGGCGCGGACACGGTGGTTCGAGGTAATCCGCGGCCGCATGGGGCCGCCGATTACCTCGAACCGCGGAGTGCGTGTGACATCCGCCTGGAGGGGGCTCAGCTCGCCAGCAGCCGGTGCACCACCGTGTCGGCGAGCAGCCGCCCCCGGCGGGTGAGCACGACGCGGCCCTCGCGCACCGCGGGCCCACCCGCGACGAGCCCGTCTGCGATGAGCCCCGCGACGCTCGCTGCTGCCGGTCCCCGCAGCTCGGCGACCGGCAGCCCCTCGACGAGCCGGCTGCCGAGGAGCACGCGCTCGTCGTAGCGCTGCTCCCCGCTGAGCGTCTCCCGCGCCTGCGCCGGCGAGACGCCGGCAGCCAGCCGGGCGGCATACGCGGCGGGATGCTTGACGTTCCACCAGCGCACCCCGCCGACGTGGCTGTGCGCGCCCGGTCCGAGCCCCCACCAGTTCGCCCCAGACCAGTAGGCGACGTTGTGACGGCACCGAGCCGCCTCCGAGCGGGCCCAGTTGCTCACCTCGTACCACTGGAACCCGGCCGCGCCCAGGACCTCGTCGGCGAGCTCGTACTTGTCCGCCTCGTCGTCGTCGTCGGGCATGGCGACCAGCCCGCGGCGCACTCGGGCCGCGAGCTTCGTGCCGGCCTCCACGACGAGGGCGTAGGCCGAGACGTGGTCGGGCTCCATCGCCACCGCCGCGTCGAGGCTGCGCCGCCAGTCCTCGAGCGACTCCCCCGGCGTGCCGTAGATGAGGTCGACGCTCACCTGCAGGCCCACTGCGCGCGCGGAGCGGACGGCGCGGGTGACGTTGGCCGGGTCGTGGGTGCGCTCGAGGGTGCGCAGCACGTGCGGCACGGCCGACTGCATGCCGAGGCTGACCCGGGTGAACCCGCCGGCGGCGAGCTCGGCGAGCCCGGCCGCGGTGACGGAGTCGGGGTTGGCCTCGGTGGTGACCTCCGCTCCGGGAGCAAGCCCCAGCCGGCTGCGTATGCCGTCCACGACCCGCCCGAGGTCGCGTGGCCGCAGCATGGTCGGGGTGCCGCCGCCCACGAACACCGTCGACGCGGCCGGCGCGCCGGAGCCGAGGACCTGCTGGGCGAGGTCGAGCTCGAGAAGGGCGGCATCGGCATACGTGTCGAGGCCGATGCTCGCCTCCGGTCCGCCGAGCTCGCCGAGGGTGTAGGTGTTGAAGTCGCAGTAGCCGCAGCGCACCGAGCAGAACGGCACGTGGACGTAGACGCCGAGGTCGCTCGAGCCCAGCCCGTCGAGCGCCGACGCCGGCAGCTCGCCCGAGGCGGGCGCGGGGTCGCCGTCGGGAAGGGCGGAGGGCGGCATACTGCATTGTCCCAGCCGCGGGCCGCGGCCGCCGCCTGGCTCGACCCTTCACCGCCAGCCGCGCACGGCTCACGTATCGTCGGATGGTGCACCAGCCCAACTGGATCGACCTTGCCGGAGTCGCCAACATGCGCGACCTCGGCGGCCTGCCCACCGAGGGCGGCGACGCGGTGCGCCCGCACCGGCTGCTCCGCTCGGACAACCTGCAGAGCCTGCCCCCGGCGTCGGTCACCGAGCTGCTCGAGACGTATGCCGTCACCGACGTCGTCGACCTGCGCACCACTGTCGAGGTGGCCAAGGAGGGCGACGGGCCGCTGCGCATGGTGCCGCAGCTGCGGTTCCACCACCTGACGCTCTACCGGGAGGACTCCCCCGAGCTCGGGATCCCGGCGGCCGAGCGGGCGCTGCCCTGGGAGGCCGACGAGCGGCGGGCGGAGGCGGCCCGCGCGGCGGCACCGGACCGGCATCCCCGGCACGACGCCTTCTGGTCCGACCACTACCTGTCCTACCTGGCGGCTCGGCCGGACTCCGTCGTCGCGGCACTGCGAGCCGTCGCCGCGAGCCGGGGCGCCGCCCTCGTGCACTGCGCTGCGGGCAAGGACCGCACCGGCACCGTCGTCGGCCTTGCCCTGAAGGTTGCGGGGGTCACCGACGAGGCGGTCATCGCCGACTATGCGGCGTCAGCCGAGCGTGTGCCGCGCATCCTCGAGCGGCTCCGCGGGCGGCCCACGTATGCCGCGAACCTGCGAGACAAGACGGTCGCCCAGCAGTCGCCGTCGGCGGACACGATGCGCCTGCTGCTCGAGGGTCTCGAGGTGCGCTTCGGCGGCGTGCTGGGGTGGCTGGACGAGCAGGGCTGGACCGGGGCGGACACCGACCGCCTCCGGGACAAGCTGCTCGGCTGAGCCAAGGCGCGAGGATCGACCGAGCGTCGGCGAGGGGGCGCCGGTTCGGCTCAGGCGAGTGACGGTGCTATGGCAGCCGCTACTTCTTCGCCTTGTCGCCGCCGTCGCTGGACAGGGCCGCGATGAAGGCCTCCTGCGGGACCTCGACCCGGCCGACCATCTTCATCCGCTTCTTGCCCTCCTTCTGCTTCTCCAGCAGCTTGCGCTTGCGGCTGATGTCGCCGCCGTAGCACTTGGCGAGCACGTCCTTGCGGATCGCGCGGATGTTCTCCCGGGCGATGATCCGCGAGCCGATCGCCGCCTGGATGGGCACCTCGAACTGCTGGCGCGGGATGAGGTCCTTCAGCTTGGTCGCCATGAGCACCCCGTAGGCGTAGGCCTTGTCCTTGTGCACGATCGCTGAGAAGGCGTCCACGGTCTCGCCCTGGAGGAGGATCTCCACCTTGACGAGATCGGCCACCTGCTCCCCGTCGGGCTCGTAGTCGAGCGAGGCGTAGCCCCGGGTGCGCGACTTCAGCTGGTCGAAGAAGTCGAAGACGATCTCGGCGAGCGGCAGGGTGTAGCGCATCTCGACGCGCTCCTGGGACAGGTAGTCCATGCCGCGCAGTGCGCCGCGCTTCTGCTGGCACAGCTCCATGATCGCGCCGACGAACTCGGTCGGCGCGAGGACCGTCGCCCGCACGACGGGCTCGCTCACGGCGGCGACCTTGCCGTCGGGGAACTCGCTGGGGTTGGTGACGTGGACCTGCTTGCCGTCGTCCATCGTCACGTCGTAGACGACGTTGGGCTGGGTCGAGATGAGGTCGAGGCCGAACTCGCGCTCGAGACGCTCGCGCACGATCTCGAGGTGGAGCAGTCCGAGGAAGCCGCACCGGAAGCCGAAGCCGAGCGCAGCGGAGGTCTCCGGCTCGTAGACGAGCGCGGCGTCGTTGAGCTTGAGCTTGTCGAGGGCCTCGCGCAGCGCCGGATAGTCCGAGCCGTCGATGGGATAGAGCCCCGAGAAGACCATCGGCTTGGGGTCACGGTAGCCCCCGAGCGACGCCGACGCGGGCTTGCCGGCGTTGGTGACGGTGTCGCCGACCCGGCTCTGCCGCACGTCCTTGACGCCGGTGATGAGATAGCCGACCTCGCCGACACCCAGCCCCTGCGACGGGGTCGGCTCGGGCGAGATGACCCCGATCTCGAGCAGCTCGTGCGTCGCGCGCGTCGACATCATCACGATCCGCTCGCGCGGGTTGAGGTTGCCGTCGACGACCCGCACATAGGTGACCACGCCGCGATACGTGTCGTAGACGGAGTCGAAGATCATCGCCCGCGCCGGCGCGTCCGGGTCACCGACCGGCGGCGGCAGCGTGGCGACGATCCGGTCCAGCAGCGGCTCGACGCCCGCCCCGGTCTTGCCCGAGACCTGTAGGCAGTCCTCCGGCTCGCACCCGATGAGTCCTGCCAGCTCCTCGGCATACTTCTCCGGCTGGGCCGCAGGCAGGTCGATCTTGTTCAGGACCGGGATGACGGTCAGCTCGTTCTCCATCGCCAGATAGAGGTTCGCCAGCGTCTGGGCCTCGATGCCCTGGGCCGCGTCGACGAGGAGCACCGCGCCCTCGCAGGCCGCCAGCGACCGCGAGACCTCGTAGGTGAAGTCGACGTGGCCGGGCGTGTCGATCATGTTGAGGCAGTGGGTGACCGGCACCCCGGCGGCGTCGGGGACCGCCCACGGCATCCGGACGGCCTGGCTCTTGATGGTGATGCCGCGCTCGCGCTCGATGTCCATGCGGTCGAGGTACTGCGCCCGCATGGCGCGCGCGTCGACCACGCCGGTCAGCTGCAGCATGCGGTCGGCGAGGGTCGACTTGCCGTGGTCGATGTGGGCGATGATGCAGAAGTTGCGGATGAGCTCCGGCGGCGTCGCGTGCGGGGCGAGCGCGGTGCGGGCCATGGGCGACACGGTGGGACGAACCTCGCTGGATGGATGGACTCGGAGTCCGGCGGCCGGTGCAGGACACGTCAGTCTCCCACGAGCGCCGGTATGCCGTGGACGTCCTCCTCTCGGGCGCACCCGCCCGCTACGGTGAGCGCATGCTTCCCCGCCGCGCCTCGGCGCTCGACCTCGTGCGGCGGGTCGCCCGTTCGCTGATGCATGCCGGCCGGTCTCTGGCGCCGTCCCGAGCGCCCTATCCGGGCGACGCCGCCACGGCGCGCGAGACGGCATACGCCCCGAAGCCGGACGGGCGCCCCGACCCCGGCGAGATCGTCTGGACCTGGGTGCCCTTCGAGGAGGACCACGCGCTGGGCAAGGACCGGCCCGTGCTGCTGATCGGCCGGGAGGAGGGGTGGCTCGTGGGGCTGCCGTTGACCAGCAAGGACCATGACCGCGACGCCGCGCAGGAGCGCTCGATGGGGCGCACGTGGGTCGACATCGGCTCGGGCCCGTGGGACCGCCGCGACCGCCCGAGCGAGGTCCGCGTCAACCGGCTCGTGCGGGTCGACCCGCGTGCCGTGCGCCGGGAGGGTGCCGTGCTGCCGAGGGCCCGCTACGAGGAGGTTCTCGCCGCGGTCCGCCTCGCCGGCCTCACCTGACCGGCGAGCCGCCCGCAACGCCACCCGGGATACCACCCGGTATGCCGCAGGGCCTGGTACGCCGGAGGGCCCGCCACCGGTCGGTGGCGGGCCCTGGGGCACGGCGCGACCGGCGGCAGCGCGGGTCGCGAAGCGTCAGAGCGAGGCGACCTTCTTGGCCATCGCCGACTTCTTGTTGGCGGCCTGGTTCTTGTGGATGACGCCCTTGGAGACCGCCTTGTCCAGCTTCTTGGAGGCCATCCTGAGGGCGGCCGTCGTCGCCTCCGGGTCGCCCGAGGAGGCGGCCTCGCGGAACTTGCGGATCCAGGTGCGGAGCTCGCTCTTGACCGCCTTGTTGCGCTCGGTGCGCTTGCGGTTGGTGCGGATGCGCTTGAGCTGCGACTTGATGTTTGCCACGAGAGGTTCTTTCTGGGTCGGAAGGGATGCCGTTCGAGGCGGCACCGCCGCTGCGGACGGGGCGCGCCCACGCCTCAGCTGAGCGGCTGTGGTCATGCTGCATGCGCGCACGACCTGAGCGCGCACGCAAGGTGCGAATTTACCAGCGCACGCTGGCTCGGCCAAACCGACGCTCAACGCACCGAGCGCGCCCTCGCAAGGCTCAGCACGGCCCGCTCCAGTGCGTAGACCGGGTCACGGCCGCCGCCCTTGATCTCGAAGTCGGCGGCGGCCACGGCCCGCACGGCAATCGCCAGCCCCTCGGCGCTCCAGCTCTCGGCGAGCCGCCGAGCCTTGTCGACCTGCCACGACGGCATCCCGAGCGCGCTCGCGAGCTGGCCAGGGCTGCCCCGCCCGGCGGCCGCGACCCTGATGACCTGGCGCAGCTGGGCGGCGAGCACGGCGATGATGGGCACCGGGTCCACCCCGGTGGCGAGCGCGTGACGCAGCAGGCGCAGCGCGTCGCCCGTCTGACCCGCCACCGCCGACTCAGCGACACGGAAGCCGGTCGCCTCCACCTTGCCGCCGTGATAGGTGTGGACCATGGCGGCGTCGACGACTCCCTGGGTGTCGGCGACGAGCTGGGCGCACGCGGACGCGAGCTCGCGCACGTCCTGGCCGACCGCCTCGACGAGGGCACGGACCGCGTCGGGCCGCACCGCTCGGCCGGCCCTCGCGAACTCGCGCGAGACGAAGTCCGCCTTCTCCCGGTCCAGCTTGATCGTCGGACACTGCACGACGACGGCTCCCCGCTTGCGCAGCGCGTCGAGGACCTTCTTGCCGCGGTTGCCCGACGCGTGGGTGACGACGAGCCGGACCTCGTCCGGCTGGCTCGCCAGCAGGTCCAGCAGGTCGTCGTGCAGCTCGTCGACCGCGTCGTGCAGGTTGCGCACGACGATGCAGGTCGTGCCGCCGAAGAGCGAGGGGCTCGCGTGCACCGCGAGCGCCCCGGCCTCGTAGGTCGGGCCGTCCACCCGGACGACATCGGCACCGCCGGCCCGCGCCCGCCCGACGACGTCGGCGATGGCGCGCTCGACGAGCAGCTCCTCCGGGCCGGTGACGAGGGTCAGCCCGGCGACCTCCTCAGCGGTCATGGCGCCCACCCTCCCATGCGGCGCTGACAGCCGCGGCGCGCAGGGCGGGTCACCCGAGCAGGTCCGGGGCAGCGAGCCGCAGGCCCAGCTGGTCGAGGCGGGCCGTGATGGTCTCCCCGGGCAGCTCGAAGTGGTCGACGAGCTCCTCGAGCTGCATGCCTGCCTCCGCCGCGTCACGCAGCTCCTCGTCCTGCGGGTCGGACCAGGCATGCCCCGACGTCACCGCCGACCGGGAGGACTGGGCGCTCGGTGGCCGGCTCGCGACCGG
>CALMNV010000269.1 GCA_937873285.1 uncultured Intrasporangium sp.
ACTCGAGCTGCGCCACGTCATGCGCCGCGGCCGAGCCCTGGCCCCGCTGCCGGGCTGACCGGCGGCCCGTCGGCCCAGCCCCACTCCCGTTCGAGGTAATCGGCGGCCGTATGGGGCCGCGGAATACCTCGAACCGCGCGGCAGCTGCGCAGGAGCTGTGCCCGGTGCGCTTCAGTCGGTGCGCAGGGAGTCGGCCAGCCGTCGGGCCGCGCCGGCAAGGGCGCGCGGGTCCGGGCCGGCAGCGAGGACCTCGCGGCTCGACGACGCCAGCACCTGCCCACGCGCCGCGCCGAAGACGTCGGCGAGCCCCGCCGCGGTGCCACCCTGGGCGCCGACGCCAGGAGCGAGCACCGGGGCGTTGGCCGCGACGAGCTGCAGCCCGAGATCGGCCACGGCGTCGCCCACCGTCGCGCCGATGACCAGCCCGACGGACCCCAGTGCCTGGCGCTGCCGGGCGGCCGCGTTGTCTCGGGTCGCGCCCTCGACGATCGCGGCCGCCACCGACCGGCCGTCCCGGACGGCGTGCTGCACCGCGGCACCCTCGGGGTTGGAGGTGAGCGTCAGCACGAACACCCCCCGCCCGGTCCGCTCGGCGAGGTCGAGCGCGGGCCTCAGCGACTCATAGCCGAGGAACGGGCTCACCGTGATCGCATCCGCCGCGGCGGGCGCGTCGGCACCAAGGAACGCCTCGCCGTAGGCCGCCATCGTCGTGCCGATGTCGCCGCGCTTGACGTCGAGGATGCTGAGGGTGCCCGCGGCGGCCAGCTCGAGCAGCACCCGCTCGAGCACCGCCACTCCCCTGGCGCCGAAGACCTCGAAGAACGCCGACTGCGGCTTCACCGCCGCGACCTGCCCCGCGAGAGCGTCGACGCAGGTCATGGCGAAGCGCTCCAGCCCGCTCGCGTCGACCGGCAGTCCCCACGCGTCGAGGAGGCTGCGGTGCGGGTCGATCCCGACGCACAAGGGGCCGTATGCCGCCATCGCCCCGCTCAGCCGCTCGCCGAACGAGCCTGTCGTCTTGACGGCCGCCTGGCTGCTGGAGCCGGTCGTCATCGGCGCGCCACCCTCATCGGCCGTGCGCTGCCGCGACGGCGTCGGACAGGCCGGCATACCCCTTGTCCTCGAGCAGGGCCGCGAGCTCATCGCGCACCCGGACCGGGGCGAGCGGGTCCGCGAACGTCGCGGTGCCGACCTGGACGGCGCTCGCGCCGGCGGCCACGAGCTCCAGGGCGTCACGGCCGGTGCGCACGCCGCCGACGCCGATGATCGGCACCGTGGGGATGCGGCCCTCGAACATCGCCTGGCGGACCTGCCACACCGCCCGCACGGCGACAGGGCGGATGCCGGGGCCGGACAGGCCGCCGGTGATGCCCGCGAGCTGCGGGCGCATCCGGTCGACGTCGATGGCCATGCCGAGCAGCGTGTTGATCATCGTCAGCCCGTCGGCGCCGGCCTTGACGCAGGCCGAGGCGACGGCGCCGATGTCGGTGACATCGGGGCTGAGCTTGACGAAGACCGGGACCTCCCGGGGCAGCTGCTCCCTGACGAGGGCGGTCACCTTCGCCGACGCGAGCGGGTCGGTGGCGAAGACGAGGCCGCGGTTGGCGACGTTGGGGCAGGAGATGTTGACCTCGACCCCGACGACGCTGCCGAAGGCGCTGCTGCCGCGCAGCGTCGCGGCCACGGAGGCGAACTCGGTGCTCGACCCGCCGGCGATGGACGGCAGCACCCTCGCTCCGCGGGCGGCGAGCCAGGGCAGGTCCTCTGCGACGAAGGCGTCGATCCCCGGCCCCTGCAGCCCGATGGAGTTGAGCATTCCGGACGGTGTCTCCGCCATGCGAGGGGTGCCCCGACCCGACCGTGGCTGGGCCTGTACCGACTTGGTGACGAAGGCCCCGAGCTCGCTGACGTCGAAGAAGCGGTGCAGCTCCTTGCCGTTGGCCGCGCAGCCGGATGCCGTCATGACGGGGTTGGGCAGGGTGAAGCCGCCGAGGCGGACCGACATGTCCACCATCAGGGCGCTCCGCCCGTGGTCGTCGAGGGGCCACCGGCGCGGCGCGCGTCGGCGGCGGCGCCCGCCGGCGCCCCGACCGCGTCCGGAGGCACCTGGCAGTAGCCGTCCGCGAACGCCTCCCAGCGCACCCGGTCGCCGCGGAACACGGGGCCCTCGACGCAGGAGCGGACCATGCGGGTGGCGCCGTCCGCTCCGATCGCCGGCAGGACGCAGGTCATGCAGACGCCGACCCCGCACGCCATCGACTCCTCCACGGCAACCTGCGAGACGGCGCCATGAGCGGTCGCAATGGCAGAGACCGCCGACAGCATGGCCATCGGCCCGCAGCCGTAGACCACCCGCCCCCCGGTCCGCTCGAGCACGCCGGGCAGCACGTCGCTGACCCAGCCACGCAGCCCCACCGAGCCGTCGTCGGTGGTCACCGTCACGCCGTCGCAGGAGCGCCTTGCCTCGACCACCCCGAACAGCCGGTCCTCGCTGGCGGCGCCCAGCACCATCTCGACGGAGCAGCCGCGCTCACGCAGCTGCGTCGCCAGCCAGAAGAGCGGCGCGCTGCCGTAGCCACCGCCGACGAGCACGCACGGCACGGGCTCCTTGGGCAGCGGAAAGGGCCGACCGAGCGGTCCGACGACGTCGACGGCCGCGTGCGGCTGCAGACTGGTCAGCCACCGGGTCCCCGGCCCCACGGCGGAGACGACCACCTCCACGGTGCCGCCGTAGGTGCCGGTCGGCGTCACCTTGTGGATCGAGAAGCAGCGCCGCAACAGGTTGGCCGATGCCTCGCCGCCCACCGCGAGGGCGACGAACTGTCCGGGGCGGGCGGGCTCCGCGACGCCGGGGGCGACGAGCGTCAGGTGCTGGTAGGCGCCGACCCGCCTCGTGGCGATGACCTCCGCGAGCTCCGTGGTGACGCGGGCGCGACCCGCCCCGGCCTCGTCGGCAGTCACCGGGCCACCTCCCGCGTGCCGCCGTCCGCCGCACCCTCTCGGCCGTAGAGGTCGAGGTTGCGGGCGTGATCCTGCAGCGAGGTGACCCGCAGCGGCTCGCTCAGTTGCGCCTCGATGCCGAGCACCGCGGCCGCCAGGGTTGCGATCGTCGTGATGATGGGCTTGTCGGCGCTCGTGGTGGCCGCCCGGATGGCGTAGCCGTCGGCCCGGGCGTCCTGCCCGGACGGCGTGTTGACGACCATCTGGATGCTGCCGTCGGAGATGAGGTCGACGATGGTGCGCTCACCTGCGGCGTCCGCCGAGGCACGCTCCGACAGCTTGCGGACCACGCTTGCATGGATGCCGTTGCGCCGCAGCACTGCCGCGGTGCCCGACGTGGCGAGGATGGTGAAGCCGAGGTCGACGAGCCGCTTGACCGGGAAGAGCATGGCGCGCTTGTCGCGGTTGGCGACGGACACGAACACCGCCCCCGACCGCGGCAGGCCACCACCGATGGCCTGCTGGGTCTTGGAGAACGCGGAGCCGAAGTCCTTGTCGATCCCCATGACCTCACCCGTCGAGCGCATCTCCGGGCCGAGCAGGGAGTCGACCGCGATGCCCTCCCGGGTGCGGAACCGCTTGAACGGCAGCACCGCCTCCTTGCAGGAGATCGGCGCACGGTCGGGCAGCGAGCCGCCGTCGCCCGCCGGCGGCAGCAGACCCTCGGCGCGCAGCTGCGCGATGCTCGCACCGAGCATGACCCGGGCGGCCGCGCTGGCGAGCGGCACGCCGGTCGCCTTGGCCACGAAGGGCACCGTCCGGGAGGCGCGCGGGTTGGCCTCGATGACGTAGAGGACGTCCTGGGCGAGCGCGAACTGCACGTTCATCAGGCCGCGCACGCCGATGCCTTCGGCCAGCCGCCGGGTCGCCGCCCGCACCCGCTCGAGCTCCGCGTCGCCGAGGGTGGCTGGCGGCAGGGTGCAGGCGCTGTCCCCGGAGTGGATTCCCGCCTCCTCGACGTGCTCCATGATCCCGCCGAGATACAGCTCCTCCCCGTCGAAGAGGGCGTCGACGTCGATCTCGATGGCGTCGTCGAGGAAGCGGTCGATGAGCACCGGGTGCTCGGGCGACGCCTCCGTGGCCTGCTCGACGTAGGTCACCAGCATGTCGTCGTCGTAGACGATGACCATGCCCCGGCCGCCGAGCACGTAGGAGGGCCGCACCAGCACCGGGTAGCCGATGCTGCGCGCCACCGCGAGGGCATCCTCGGCGCTGTATGCCGTGCCGTGCTTGGGCGCGAGGAGGCCCGCCCGGGCGAGCACCTGCCCGAAGGCCCCCCGGTCCTCGGCGAGGTGGATCGCGGCTGGCGAGGTGCCGACGATCGGCACGCCCTCGGCCTCCAGCGCGCGAGCGAGCCCGAGCGGCGTCTGGCCGCCGAGCTGCACGATGACCCCGGCGACGGGTCCGGCCTGGGTCTCGGCGTGGATCACCTCGAGGACGTCCTCGAGCGTGAGCGGCTCGAAGTAGAGCCGGCTGCTGGTGTCGTAGTCGGTGGAGACCGTCTCCGGGTTGCAGTTGACCATGACGGTGTCGAAGCCCTTGTCCCGCAGGGCATAGCTGGCGTGGACGCAGGAGTAGTCGAACTCGATGCCCTGCCCGATGCGGTTCGGGCCGGAGCCGAGGATGATCACTGCGGGCCGCTCGCGGGGGGCCACCTCCGTCTCCTCGTCGTAGGAGGAGTAGTGGTAGGGCGTCAGCGCGGCGAACTCGGCGGCACACGTGTCGACCGTCTTGTAGACCGGGCGCACCCCGAGAGCATGGCGCACGCCGCGGACCACGGCCTCCGGCATACGGCGCAGGGAGGCGATCTGGGCGTCGCTGAAGCCGTGCCGCTTGACGAGGCGCAGCAGCTCCGGCGTGAGCTGCGAGGCGTCCGCGAGCAGCTGCGCCACCTCGTTGACGAGCTGGATCTGGTCGAGGAACCACGGGTCGATCCCGGTCGCCTCGTGCACGGCCTCGACGGTCAGGCCGCCGCGGAGCGCCTGCTGCACCAGGACGATCCGGCCGTCCGTCGGCGTGCGAGCCTCTGCGAGAAGGCGCCTCGCGTGCGCCTCGGTCAGCTGCCCCTCCCAGTGGAAGCTGGCGCCCTTCTTCTCGAGCGAGCGCAGCGCCTTCTGCAGCGCCTCGGTGAAGTTGCGGCCGATCGACATCGCCTCGCCCACGGACTTCATCGTCGTGGTCAACGTGGGGTCGGCGGCCGGGAACTTCTCGAAGGCGAAGCGCGGCACCTTGACCACGACGTAGTCGAGGGTCGGCTCGAAGCTGGCCGGCGTCTCCCGGGTGATGTCGTTGGGCACCTCGTCGAGGGTGTAGCCGATCGCCATCTTCGCCGCGATCTTGGCGATCGGGAACCCGGTCGCCTTGGACGCCAGGGCGCTCGAGCGGGACACGCGCGGGTTCATCTCGATGACGATGACGCGACCGTCGACGGGGTTGACCGCGAACTGGATGTTGCAGCCTCCGGTCTCGACGCCGACCTCGCGGATGACGGCGATGCCGATGTCACGCAGCCGCTGGAACTCGCGGTCGGTGAGCGTGAGCGCCGGCGCGACGGTGATGGAGTCACCGGTGTGCACGCCCATCGGGTCGAGGTTCTCGATGGAGCAGACGACGACGACGTTGTCGCGGTGGTCGCGCATGACCTCGAGCTCGTACTCCTTCCACCCGAGGATCGACTCCTCGAGGAGCACCTCGGTCGTCGGGGAGTACTGCAGCCCGGCGCCGGCGATGCGTCGCAGGTCGCTCTCGTCGTAGGCGATCCCCGAGCCGAGACCGCCCATGGTGAACGAGGGCCGCACGACGACGGGGTAGCGCAGCTCCCCCGCGGCTGCTAGGCACTCGTCCATCGTGTGGCAGATGACGGACCGGGCCGACTCGGCGCCGCAGCGCTCGACGACGCCCTTGAACTTCTCGCGGTCCTCGCCGAGCTGGATCGCCTCGACGCTCGCGCCGATGAGCGGGCAGTCGTACTTCTCCAGCACCCCCGCCTCGTGCAGCGCGATGGCGCAGTTGAGGGCGGTCTGACCGCCCAGGGTCGCGAGCACCGCGTCTGGACGCTCCTTGGCGATGATGGCCTCGACCACCTCCGGCGTGATCGGCTCGACGTAGGTCGCGTCGGCGAACTGCGGGTCGGTCATGATGGTGGCCGGGTTGCTGTTGACGAGCACGACCCGGATGCCCTCCTCGCGCAGCACGCGGCAGGCCTGGGTGCCGGAGTAGTCGAACTCGACGGCCTGGCCGATGACGATCGGGCCGGAGCCGATGACGAGGACGCTCTTGATGTCGTCGCGCTTGGGCATCAGGCGTTCGCTCCCTGCTGGTGCTGGGTCATCATGTGGGTGAACCGGTCGAACAGGTATGCCGCGTCGTGCGGGCCGGCGGCGGCCTCGGGGTGGTACTGCACCGAGTAGGCCGGCAGGTCGAGGCACTCCAGCCCCTCGACGACGTCGTCGTTGAGGCAGACGTGTGACACCCGCACGCGGCCGTATGCCGTCTCGCGCGGCGCGAAGGCCGGGGCGTCCGGCCACTCGATGGCGAAGCCGTGGTTGTGCGAGGTGACCTCGACCTTGCCGGTGGCGCGGTCGAGGACCGGCTGGTTGATCCCGCGGTGCCCGTACTTGAGCTTGTAGGTGCGCAGGCCGAGGGCCCGGCCGAGCAGCTGGTTGCCGAAGCAGATGCCGAAGAACGGGATCCGCGCCTCGAGGACCTGACGCAGCAGCGCGACCTGCGGCTCGGCGGCGGCGGGGTCCCCCGGACCGTTGGAGAAGAAGACGCCGTCCGGGCCGGTCGCGCCGACGGCCCGCACGTCCTCGAGGGTGGCGGTCGCCGGAAGCACGTGCACCTCCATGCCCCGGCGCGCCATCAGCGCAGGGGTCATCCCCTTGATGCCGAGGTCGAGCGCCGCCACCGTGAACCGGCGCTCGCCCACGGCGGGCACGACGTAGGCCTGGGGGGTGGTGACCTCCTCGGCGAGCGCGGCCCCGGTCATCAGCGGGGCGTGCTGCACGGCGTCGAGCAGCTGCCCGGGCTCCCGGGCGGCCGCGACGCCGCTGAAGATGCCGACGCGCATGGCGCCGCGCTCACGCAGGTGCCGGGTGAGGGCGCGGGTGTCCACGCCGCAGATGCCCACGACGGACTGGTCGCGCAGCTCGTCCTCGAGCCCCCGGGTGGCCCGCCAGCACGACGACCGCAGCGCGGGGTCGCGCACGACGTAGCCGGCGACCCAGATGCGCGAGGACTCGGGGTCCTCGTCGTTGACGCCGGTGTTGCCGATCTGCGGGGCGGTCATCACGACCA
>CALMNV010000270.1 GCA_937873285.1 uncultured Intrasporangium sp.
AGCCGATGCCGGTGCCGAGCGTCGTGAGGATGACGAGGCCCTTGACGCCCTTTGCGGCCCCGTAGTGCACCTCGGCCACCCCCGCCGCGTCGGCGTCGTTGACGACGGTCACCTTCCGTCCGGTGTGCTCCTGGAGCAGGGACTCGGCGTCGGTCTCGATCCACGACGGGTCGATGTTCGCAGCCGACAGGACGGTCCCGTGGATGACGACGGCCGGCACGGTGACGCCGATGGGCGCGTCACCCGTCTCCTTCGCGAAGTGGTCGACGATCTGGTCGACGACGTCGGCCACGGCCTCGGGGGTCGCCGGACTCGGCGTGAGGATCTTGAGCCGGGGGCTGGCCAGCTCGCCGCGCTTGAGGTTGACCGGAGCGCCCTTGATGCCGCTGCCGCCCACGTCGATCCCGAGAGGGGTGCCCTTCTTGGCCATGTCGGTGCCGTTCCTTCGTGCCGGTGCGGAAGATGTCACGGGATGTGCGGGCACATCACCCTACGGGAGGGTGAGGATCTCGTAGCCGTCCTCGGTGACGAGGATGGTGTGCTCGAACTGCGCCGAGCGGGACCGGTCCTTCGTCACGACGGTCCACCGGTCCTCCCACAGCTCCCACTCGTGGCCGCCGAGGTTGAGCATCGGCTCGACGGTGAAGGTCATGCCCGGCTCGATCACCGTGTCGTAGGCGGGGGCCGCGTCGTAGTGCGGGATGATCAGCCCCGAGTGGAACTCCAGGCCCACGCCGTGCCCGGTGAAGTCCCGCACCACCCCGTAGCCGAAGCGCCGGGCGTAGCTCTCGATCACCCGCCCGATGACGTTGACCTCACGGCCGGGTCGAGCGGCCCGGATGCCGCGCATCATCGCTTCGTGGGTCCGCTCGACGAGCAGGCGGGACTCCTCGTCGACCTCCCCGACGACGTAGGTCGCGTCGGTGTCGCCGTGCACCCCGTGGATGTATGCCGTGACGTCGAGGTTGACGATGTCGCCCTCCTCGAGCGGGCGGCTGTCGGGGATGCCGTGGCAGATGACCTCGTTGACGCTGGTGCACAGCGACTTGGGAAAGCCCTTGTAGCCCAGGGTGGACGGGTAGGCGCCGTGGTCGAGCAGGTAGTCGTGGGCCACCCGGTCGAGCTCGTCGGTCGTCACGCCGGGTGCGATGAGCTCGGCCGCCGCCTGCATCGCCCGGGCCGCGAGACGTCCGGCGACACGCATCCGCTCGATCGTCTCGCCGTCCTTGACCCGCAGGTCCCCGTCCTCGCGCGGATCGGGCCGGTCGACGTAGTGCGGCCGCTCGATGGACGTCGGGACGGGACGGCGGGGGCTGACCGAGCCCGGGAGCACACGGGCAGAGGCGACCGGCATACGGTGGAGTCTAGGAGGTCCGGTGCGGTGGGCTTGCGACGGCGGGGCCCCCGAACGACGAGAGGACGGCACGCGATGGGCTTTTGGTACAACGTGCAGACCGGCGAGGTCGAGAGCGACGAGAACCGCAGCCCGGGCGCCACCGTCCTCGGGCCCTACGCCACCGAGGCGGAGGCCCGCGAGGCGCTGGAGACCGCGCGGCGCAAGACGGAGGCATGGGACGCCGAGGACCGGGCGTGGAACGAGAAGGGCGCCCGCCCCTCACCCTGAACGACACCGTTTGGCAAAGACTTGGTAAGGAATGCCCCACGGATTGCGCGCGCGTGGTCGAATGACCGCCGGCGCCTGATCGTGCGCCCGAACCAGGAGGTAGCTCACCGTGAAGAAGCGTTCTCTGAGCGCGCTGGCGGCAGTGGCCGTAGGGGCCCTCGCCGTCACCGGGCTCGCCGCCCCGCTGCAGGCCAACGCCCTGCCGCAATCGCAGGCCAAGATCGGCGGCGACCCCGCCGAGGCGCAGTCCGCTCGCCGGGACAACCTGCCCAACCCCCTCGCCGAGCGGCAGGCCGAGCGCCGCAAGGATGCGGTGGCCAAGCTCGTCAAGGGTCAGGCCTCGACGAAGGTGATCAACGGCAACCGGGTCATCGAGGTGCAGAGCAAGGACAAGAGCGGCAAGAAGGGCAAGTCGAGGTTCGTCAACTACCCGGTGGACCGGCGTGAGTCGATCTTCACCATCCTCAGCGAGTTCGGCACCGCGACCGACCCGGCCACCGGCGGCACCCCAGGCCCGATGCACAACCAGATCCCGAAGCCGGACCGGGTCTGGGACGGCAGCAGCACCGACGACAACACGACCTACTGGGTGCCCGACTTCAACCGGGCGCACTACCTCCAGATGATGTTCGGCGCCAAGGACTCCTTCAAGGACTTCTACACCAAGCAGTCCAACGGGCGGTTCTCCGCCAACGGTGACGTGTCCAACTGGGTCAAGCTGCCCTACAACGAGGCCCGCTACGGCTCCAACAAGGTGCCGGAGCAGCAGACCTACTGGCCCTTCGTGCGGGACACGGCGGCGTCGTGGTACGCCTCGCAGAAGGCTGCCGGCAAGTCCGACGCCGCGATCAAGACCTATCTGGCGAAGTTCGACAAGGTCGACCGCTACGACTACGACGGCGACGGCAACTTCAACGAGCCGGACGGCTACATCGACCACTTCCAGGCCATCCACGCCGGTGAGGGCGAGGAGGCAGGCGGCGGGGCTCAGGGCGAGGACGCCATCTGGTCGCACCGCTGGTACGCGTACTCGACGGACATCGGCAAGTCCGGTCCGAGCTTCAACAAGCTCGGCGGCGTGCCGCTCGGCAACACCGGGCTCTGGATCGGGGACTACACGACCGAGCCGGAGAACGGCGGTCTCGGGGTGTTCGCCCACGAGTTCGGCCACGACCTCGGTCTGCCGGACCTCTACGACACCGCCGGCGGCGACAACGGCACCGGCTTCTGGACGCTGATGAGCGCCGGCTCCTGGCTCAACCCGGGCAAGTACGCCATCGGCACGAAGCCGGGCTACATGGGCCCGTGGGAGAAGCTGCAGCTCGGCTGGCT
Organism: uncultured Intrasporangium sp.; assembly: GCA_937873285.1. Lineage (GTDB taxonomy): Bacteria > Actinomycetota > Actinomycetes > Actinomycetales > Dermatophilaceae > CALMNV01. The sequence continues at coordinate 2,957 of CALMNV010000270.1, forward strand.
CGACTACGACGTCGTCGCGCCGGGCGCGACGCCGAAGAAGGTGACGGTCGGGCCCGCCGCGCGCGTCGTCAAGGTGCCGGACGCCGACGGCAAGCTGCCCCAGGCGATCGTCGTGCCGCTGCCCAACAAGACGGTCACGACCGTGTACAACACGCCTCACTCCGGAAAGGCGGAGTGGTGGGGCGGGTCGGCGGACAACCTCAACTCCACGCTGAGCCGCACCATCGACCTGACCGGGGCCACGAGCTCGGCGTCGGTCAGCGCCTGGGTGCAGTCCGACATCGAGGAGGGCTACGACTACCTCTACGGTGAGGCCTCCACCGACGGCGGGACCACGTGGACCCAGGTTGGCACCCCCATCACCGGCAAGGCCGACTGGACCTTGACGACGTGGGACCTCTCGGCATACGTCGGCAAGTCCGTCCAGTTCCGCTTCCGCTACTACACGGACGGCGGCGTGCACAACCCCGGCGCCTTCATCGACGACATCACGGTCACCGCCGACGGCGCCACCGTGCTGAGCGACGACGTGGAGTCCGGGGCGAACGGCTGGACGGCACAGGGCTTCACGATCATCTCCGGCACCGTCTCCAAGCAGGTGCCGCAGTACTACCTCGCCGAGAACCGGGTCTACGACGACTACGACGCGGCACTGAAGACCGGTCCGTACAACTTCGGCAACGCCAACACCAAGCCCAACTGGGTCGAGCGCTTCCCCTACCAGAACGGCCTGCTCGTCTGGTACTCCGACGGGGAGTTCACCGACAACAACACGTCGGTGCACCCGGGTGGTGGGCTCGTCCTGCCGGTCGACGCCCGCCCGGAGCCGATCCGGTTCCCCGACGGGGCTCTGCTGGGCAACCGGCGCCAGCCGTTCGACGCGACCTTCGGGCGCGAGCGCACGGACGCGGTGACCTTCCACCGCAACGGCCAGCCCGTGGTCGTGCCCTCGCGGCCCGGCATCCCGACGTTCGACGACACGGACCCCAACCGGTACTGGTCGGCGGACAACCCGTGGGCCTCGACGAAGGTCGCCGGCACCGGCACCCGGATCACCGTGGACTATGCCGGCTACGGCGGTCAGCGGCTGAACCTCACGGTGTCGCAGTCGGCCCAGTGATCGCGCGCTAGCGCGAGATCCCTTCCGGCGCGGGCCCTCGGGAGCCATCCCGAGGGCCCGTCGCCGCATGTCGTGTCCGTTTCGCCGGGGAAGCAGGAGTGGGGCAGGATCGACACATGAACCGTCAGGAAGAGTTCGTGCTGCGCTCCATCGAGGAGCGCGACATCCGCTTCGTCCGTCTGTGGTTCACCGACGTCCTCGGGACGCTGAAGTCGGTGGCGGTGGCGCCGGCCGAGCTGGAGGGTGCCTTCGCCGAGGGCATCGGCTTCGACGGGTCGGCGATCGAGGGCTTTGCCCGGGTCTACGAGGCGGACATGCTGGCCGTGCCGGACCCGGCCACCTTCCAGGTGCTGCCGTGGCGGGGGGACAGCCCGGGCACCGCCCGGATGTTCTGCGACCTGCAGCGCCCCGACGGCTCCCCGAGCTTCGCCGACCCTCGGCACGTCCTGCAGCGCGCCCTGTCCCGGGCGGCCGACCTCGGCTTCAGCTTCTACACGCACCCCGAGATCGAGTTCTTCCTGTTGCAGCACGAGCGCGCGTCGGACGGACGTCCTGTGCCGATCGACGACGCCGGCTACTTCGACCACGTGCCGCACGGCACGGGGCACGACTTCCGCCGGGCCGCCATCACGATGCTCGAGAGCATGGGCATCTCGGTCGAGTTCAGCCACCACGAGGGCGCGCCCGGGCAGAACGAGATCGACCTGCGCTATGCCGACGCCCTGAGCACCGCCGACAACATCATGACGTTCCGCACCGTCATCAAGGAGGTCGCCCTCACCCAGGGCGTCTTCGCCACGTTCATGCCCAAGCCCTTCGCCGAGTACCCGGGCTCCGGCATGCACACCCACCTCTCCCTCTTCGAGGGCGACACGAACGCCTTCTACGAGGCGGGAGCCCCCTACCAGCTGAGCCGGGTCGGGCGGCAGTTCATCGCCGGCCTCCTCGTGCACGGCGCCGAGATCGCCGCCGTGACCAACCAGTGGGTCAACTCCTACAAGCGGCTGTGGGGCGGCGGGGAGGCGCCGGCCTACCTGACGTGGGGCCACAACAACCGCTCGGCGCTGGTCCGCGTGCCGATGCACAAGCCGAGCAAGGGTCAGTCGACCCGGATCGAGGTGCGCTCCCTCGATGCCGCGTGCAACCCCTATCTCGCGTATGCCGTGCTGCTCGGAGCCGGCCTCAAGGGGGTGACCGAGGGCTACGAGCTGCCGCCGGAGAGCGAGGACGACGTGTGGAGCCTCACCGACGCGGAGCGGCGGGCCATGGGCATCGCGCCGCTGCCGTCCTCGCTGGGGCGTGCCCTGGAGGTGATGGAGCGCAGCGAGCTCGTCGCCGACATCCTCGGCGAGCACGTCTTCGAGTTCTTCCTGCGCAACAAGCGCCAGGAGTGGGCCGACTACCGCCGCGACATCAGCAGGTTCGAGCTCGACCGCTATCTCACCCGGCTCTAGACCCTCGACCATGCCGCCTCGCAGCACCTCCACCGCCGCCCTGCTGGCCCGCTGCGGCTTCCTCGACCTGCCCAAGGCAAACGCACTCCTCGCCGATCCGGCTCTGGCACCACTGGCCTCGGCGTCGACCGGGGAGGTCTCCGAGGACCTCCTCGTCGCCCTCGGCGAGACGGCCGACCCCGACGTCGCCCTGCTCGGGCTCGTGCGGCTGCTCGAGTCGCTGGCCTCCCGGCCGCAGGACGAGCCGACCGGTCTCGACGGGCTGCTCGCGCAGCTCGCCTCCGACGGTGCGGAGCGGGCGCGGCTGCTCGCCGTCCTCGGCGGGTCCACGGCCCTCGTCGACCACCTCGTGCGGCACCCGGGGCACTGGGTCGACGTCGCACGAGCCCAGCGGCATACGGCCGACGAGGTGCGCAGCGAGCTGCTCCATGCGGTGGGGCCGGGGCACGGGGGCACGTCGGCGCTCGACGCGCTGCGGGTGGCCTACCGGCGGGCGCTGCTGCGGGTCGCTGCACGCGACCTCACCGCTCCCGACCCGCTCGCCGAGATGCCGGCGGTGGGCGAAGCGCTCGCCGAGCTCGCGGAGGCGGCCCTGGAGGCGGCGCTGGCGGTGGCACGCGAGGAGTTCGGGCCCGGGCACGAGCAGTGCAGGCTCGCCGTGATCGGCATGGGCAAGACGGGCGGGGGAGAGCTGAACTACGTCAGCGACGTCGACGTCATCTTCGTCGCGGAGCCCGCCGACGGTGTCGACGAGGAGTCGGCCCTGCGGGTCGGGACGGCCCTCGCCACGGGTCTCATGCGGGCCTGCTCGGCGCCGACCGCGGAGGGCAGCCTCTGGCCGGTGGACCCGGCGCTGCGCCCTGAGGGCAAGCAGGGCCCGCTCGTGCGGACCATCCGCAGCCACCGGGCCTACTACGAGCGGTGGGCGAAGACGTGGGAGTTCCAGGCGCTGCTCAAGGCGTGGGTGTCTGCGGGGGACCGGGAGGTCGGCCTGCGCTACAAGGCCGAGATCGCGCCGCTCGTGTGGGAGGCGGCCGGCCGGGACAACTTCGTCGAGGACGTGCAGGCCATGCGCCGCCGGGTCGAGCGGCACGTGCCGGCGGGCGAGGCGGCCCGGCAGCTGAAGCTGGGGCCGGGCGGCCTGCGCGACGTCGAGTTCAGCGTCCAGCTGCTGCAGCTCGTGCACGGTCGCACCGACGCCCGACTGCGGTCGGCCACGACGCTGGAGGCGCTCGGGTCGCTCGCGCGGGGCGGCTACGTGGGCCGGGACGACGCGGCCGTCCTCGACGAGGCCTACCGGCGGCTGCGGTGCATCGAG
>CALMNV010000271.1 GCA_937873285.1 uncultured Intrasporangium sp.
TTCTGGCGCACCAGCGAGACGATCGCGAAGGCGGCGATGGTGGAGAAGCCGTAGGCGACGAGGTAGAAGAGCACCGCGCTGACGGCCTTGCGGTCGAACGCCAGGACCCCGACGAGGATGAAGCCGGCGTGGGCGATCGAGGAGTAGGCGAGCAGCCGCTTCATGTCCGTCTGGGTCACCGACAGGACGGAGCCGACCACCATGGTCAGGATGGCGACGACGACGAGGGCGTTGGTCCACTCCCACCGCGCGGTGTCGAGGCCGACGTAGGCGAGGCGCAGCATCGCACCGAACGCCGCAGCCTTGGTGCAGGCGGCCATGAACCCGGTGACCGGCGTGGGCGCTCCCTGGTAGACGTCCGGCGTCCACGCGTGGAACGGCACGGCGCCCACCTTGAAGAGCAGCCCGACGAAGACGAGGATCGCACCCGGGACGAGCAGCCCGTTCAGGGCGAGGGGGCCGGCCGACACGGCCTTGCTCAGGTCGCCGAAGTAGACCGAGCCCGCGTAGCCGTAGAGCAGGGCGGTGCCGAAGAGGAAGAACGCCGAGCTGAAGGCTCCGAGGAGGAAGTACTTCAGCGCAGCCTCCTGCGACAGCAGCCGCCGGCGCCGGGCGAGGCTGGTGAGGATGTAGAGCGGCAGGGAGAGCACTTCGAGGGCGACGAACATGCCGATGAGGTCGTTCGCCGCCGGGAAGAGCATCATGCCGCCGATGGCGAACATGGTCAGGGGGAAGACCTCGGAGGTCAGGGCGCCGGCGCGGGCGGCCGCCGTCTCCCCCGGGGAGCCCGGGATGGACGCACCGCTCGGCGTGAACGCGTCGGGACCGGTGCCGCCGAAGCGTTCGGCCATCGAGAGCACGCCCAGCAGTCCCAGGATGGCGATCGTGCCCTGCAGGAAGAGGGCCGGGCCGTCGACGGCGACCGCGAAGAGCCGCCGGCCGCCGCGAATGCAGCGACGAGCCCGACGACGGCCACGGTGGACTGCGCGACGTGCCGACGCTGGCGGGGCGCGAAGGCCTCGACGAGCACCCCGACCATGGCGGTGCCGAAGACGACGAGCAGCGGCAGCACCGCCCGGTAGTCGATGGTCGACGGCGCGAACGCGGCCGGCGCGGCAGCGGTCACTTCGTGCTCCCTTCCGCGGTGGCGCGAACGCCCCCGGTCTCGGCGCGGACGTACGACAGCGACTTGTCGACGGCCGGGTTGATCAGGTCGGTCGCGAGCTTGGGATAGAAGCCGAGCACCAGGAGGAGGGCGAGCAGCGGTGCGGCGACGAGCTGCTCGCGTCGGGTGAGGTCGGCGACGCCGGTCAGCCCCTGCGGGCGAGGGCCGGTCGCCATGCGCTTGTACATGAGCAGCACGTAGAGGGCAGCCAGGACGATGCCGAAGGTGGCGAGGACCGCGGCGACCGGGTAGGTCGGGAAGGTGCCGACGAGCACGAGGAACTCGGACACGAAGGTGGACAGCCCGGGCAGCGACAGCGCCGCCAGGCCGGCCACGAGGAAGATTCCCGCGAGGCCGGGCGTCACCCGTTGCCACCCGCCGTAGTCGGGGATGCGCTTGCTGCCGCGGCGCCGCACGAACATCGCGGCGAAGAGGAACAGCGCGGCGGTGGAGAACCCGTGGTTGACCATGTAGAGCGCCGACCCCGCCCAGCCGACGTTGGTCAGCGCGAAGATGCCGAGCACGATGAAGCCGAAGTGGCTCACCGAGGTGTAGGCGATCAGGCGCATCATGTCCGTCTGTCCGATGGCGAGCAGAGCGCCGTAGAGCACGGAGATCACCGCGAGCGTGATGACGACCGGAGTGGCCCATCGACTCGCCTCGGGAAACAGCTGGAGGCAGAAGCGGATCATCCCGAAGGTCCCGACCTTGTCGAGCACGCCCACGAGCAGCGTCGCGGTGGCCGGGCTCGACTCGGTCGCGGCGTCCGGGAGCCAGGTGTGCAACGGCACCATCGGCGCCTTGATCGCGAAGGCGAAGAAGAAGCCGACGAACAGCAGGCGCTCGGTGGTGGGGTCGAGGGTCAGCCCCGTGAGCCGGGAGACGAGGAAGCCGTCGGCGCCCCCCGGCCCCTGCAGGTAGAGGGCGATGACGGCCACGAGCATGACCAGCCCGCCGACGAGCGAGAAGAGCAGGAACTTCATCGCGGCATACTGACGGCGCGATCCGCCGTACTGCCCGATGAGGAAGTACACCGGGATGAGCATCGCCTCGAAGAAGACGTAGAAGAGGAAGACGTCGGTCGCGGCGAAGACGCCCACCATGAACGTCTCCAGCAGCAGCAGCAGCGCGAAGTAGGTCTTCGAGCGCCGCCCGCTGTCGGCGGCGTCGGCGCGCTCCGGCACGTCGTGCCAGGCGGCCAGCAGGCACACCGGGGTCAGCACGAGGCTCATCAGCACGAGCACGAGCGCGATGCCGTCGACGCCGAGCGCGTAGGACACGCCGAACTGCGGGATCCACGAGCGCTGCTCCGCCAGCTGGAACTGGGCGGTCGCGCGGGTGTCGAACCGGGTGGCGGCCACGACGCCGAGCACCAGGGTGAGCAGTGCGGTGCCGAGCGCGATGCGCTTGGCGCTCTCCACCGATCCGGGCGCGAAGGCGACGACGAGCGACCCGACGAGCGGGAGCACCATCAGGATCGTCAGCCAGGGCACAGCAGACACGTCAGACATCAGGAGATCACCCACAGGGCACCGAGGATGGCGACGACGCCGGCGAGCATCGTCAGGGCATAGGAGCGGGCGAAGCCGTTCTGGACGCGGCGCAGCCGCGAGGAGGTGCCACCGATGAGGGCGGCGAGACCGCCCGCAGCGCCGTCGACGCCCTTGCCGTCGGCGAACACGAGGGAGCGGGTCAGGTGCAGGCCGGGCCGCATGAGCAGCGCCTCGTTGACCTGGTCCTGGTAGAGGTCGTTGCGCGCGGCGCGGGTCGCGAGACTCCCGCGGGGCGCCACGACGGGCACCGGCTCACGCCAGTAGCGCGCCCAGGCCAGGCCCGCTCCCACGGCGACCAGCACGGTGGTGAGCACCGTGATGAGCAGTGCTGGCAGGACCGGGTGCTCCTCGGCCGCCCCGAGCCCGGACTCCGAGCCGGCGGCGAAGACCGGGTTGAGCCAGCCGGTGATGACGCCGGTCGGCCCGAGCGCCAGGCCGAGCAGCGCTGAGCCGACCGCGAGCACCATCATGGGCACGGTCATGAGCTTTCCGGACTCGTGCGGGTGGACGTCGTCGGTCCACCTCTTCTTGCCGTGGAAGGTCAGGAAGAAGAGGCGCGACATGTAGAAGGCGGTGATCCCGGCGCCGACCATGGCGACGAGCCCGAACACCCAGGGACGCCAGCCCTCCCCGACGAAGGCCGCCTCGATGATCCGGTCCTTGCTCCAGAAGCCGGACAGGAACGGGAAGCCGATGATCGCCAGATAGCCGAGGCCGAACGTGGCCCACGTCACCTTCATCGCCCCGGACAGTCCGCCGAACCGGCGCATGTCGACCTGGTCGTTCATGCCGTGCATGACCGATCCCGCCCCGAGGAACATGCCGGCCTTGAAGAAGCCGTGGGTGAGCAGGTGGAAGATCGCGAAGACGTATCCGACGGGGCCGAGCCCGGCAGCCAGCATCATGTAGCCGATCTGGCTCATCGTGGAGGCGGCGAGCGCCTTCTTGATGTCGTCCTTGGCGCAGCCGACGACCGCTCCGAAGAGCAGGGTGACGGCGCCGACGAGGACGACCACGAGCTGCGCCGTCGGGGCGGCCTCGAAGATCGGCGCGGAGCGCACCACGAGGTAGACCCCCGCGGTGACCATGGTCGCCGCGTGGATGAGCGCCGAGACGGGGGTCGGGCCGGCCATGGCGTCACCGAGCCAGCTCTGCAGCGGGAACTGCGCGGACTTGCCGCACGCGGCGAGCAGCAGCATCAGCCCGAGCGCCGTCATGAAGCCCTGGTTGGCGCCCTGCAGGGCGGCCGCCTTGGCGTCGACCGTGGCGAAGTCGACCGCACCGAAGTTGAAGAACATCAGCAGCAGCGCGATGGTCAGCCCGAGGTCGCCCACCCGGTTGGCGACGAACGCCTTGTTCGCGGCGGTGGCGTAGGCGGGGTTCCAGTTCCAGAAGCCGATGAGCAGGTAGGAGGCGAGGCCGACGCCCTCCCAGCCGACGTAGAGCAGCAGGTAGGAGTCGGCCAGGACGAGGAGCAGCATCGCCGCGACGAAGAGGTTGAGGTAGGCGAAGAACCGCCGCTTGTCGGGGTCGTGCGACATGTAGCCGAGCGAGTAGACGTGGATGAGCGAGCCGACGAACGTCACGAGCAGGACGAAGGCCACCGACAGCTGGTCGACGAGCATCCCGGCCGAGACCGAGAACGACCCGCCGGCCACCCAGTCGAACAGGTGCAGCCGCTGGGGGCGCTGCGCGGCATCGCGCCCGAGCATCGCGAGCCAGACGGCGGCGCCCACGACGAACGAGCCCCACGACAGCCCGGTCGCGAGGAGTGGACCGAAGCGGTCGGTGCGTCGTCCCCCCACGAGCAGCACCGCGGCCCCGAGCGCGGGCAGGGCGACGAGCAGCCAGGCGTATGCCGTGACGCCGGTCGCGGCGTCGGCCTGCCCCTGCGCTGGAGCCAGCGCGGCGGCATACGGCAAGGCGGTGCTGGCAACAGTTCCCAGTCCAACGGACATCGACCGGCGCTCCTTACAGCTTCAGCAGGTTGGCGTCGTCGACCGAGGCCGACCGGCGGGCACGGAAGATCGCCATGATGATGGCCAGGCCGACCACGACCTCTGCCGCGGCGACCACCATGACGAACAGGGCGATGACCTGTCCCTCCACGGTGCCGTGCATCCGGGAGAAGGTGACGAGGGCGAGGTTCGTCGCGTTGAGCATGAGCTCGACGCCCATGAACACGATGATCGCGTTGCGTCGGGTGAGCACGGCCGCGGTCCCGATGGCGAAGAGCAGCACGGCGAGATAGACGTAGTTCAGCGGGCTCATCGGCTGCCGCCCTCCTCGATCTCGTGCTCGATGTGGCGCTCGACGTCCCGGAACCCGTCGGCACGGGCCACCTGGTCACGAGCGACGAGGACGCGCGAGACGGACAGCTGGCTCGGGGTGCCGTCGGGCAGCAGCGCCGGGGTGTCGACGGCGTTGTGCCGCGCGTAGACGCCGGGCACGGGCAGTCCCGCGACGTTCTTGTTCTCCCTCACCCGGCGCGCCGCCCACTCCGCCTGGGTCAGCTTCGGGGCGAGCCGCTCGCGGTGCGCGAGCACCATCGCGCCGAGGGCTGCCGTGATGAGCAGGGCGGAGGTGAGCTCGAAGACCCACACGTACTGGCCGAAGATGAGCTCGGCCACGCCGGTGACGTTGCCCGTGTCGGCGTTGGCCGCCCCCAGCTTGTCCAGCCCCGACTGCACCGTCGCCGGGTCGAAGACCAGCGAGCCCAACGCGGCGAAGAGCACTCCCGCCAGCCCGACGACGAGCACGATCGAGGCCGCCCGCTGCCCGCGGATCGTCTCGACGACCGAGTCGGCGGAGTCGACGCCGACGAGCATGAGCACGAAGAGGAAGAGCATCATGACGGCACCGGTGTAGACGAACACCTGGACCACGCCGAGGAAGTCGGCCCGCTGCATGACGTAGAGGACGCCGAGGATCACCATGGTCACCGCCATGCCGAGAGCGGCGTGGACGGCCTTGCGGGCGAGGAGCAGCCCGAGCGCGCCGAGGACGGCGACCGGCGCGAGGATCCAGAAGCCCACGGCCTCGGCGGTGCTGGTCACGTGGTCACCCCTTCCCGGGCGTCTCGGGCGGCGACATGGGCGCGCTGGGCCTCGCTCGCCCCCGACACCCTGCGCAGGTAGTAGTCCCGCTCCTCCATCCCCTCCACCATCGGCAGGGGCGGCTGGAGCATCCCCTCGCCGAGCGGTGCCAGGAGCTGCTCCTTGGTGAAGATGAGCTTGCCGCGGTCGTCGTCGGCCAGCTCGTAGAAGTTCGTCATCGTCAGGGCCCGGGTGGGGCACGCCTCGATGCAGAGGCCGCAGAAGATGCAGCGCAGGTAGTTGATCTGGTAGACGCGGCCGTAGCGCTCGCCCGGCGAGAAGCGCCCGGCACCGCCCTGCGCGAGCGGCGTGTCGTCGTTGTCGGCGCCCTCGACGAAGATCGCGTCGGCCGGGCAGGCCCAGGCGCACAGCTCGCAGCCGATGCACTTCTCCAGGCCGTCCGGGTGCCGGTTGAGCACGTGCCGCCCGTGGTAGCGCGGCGCGGTCGGCGTGACCTCTTCCGGGTACTGCTCGGTGGTCACCTTC
>CALMNV010000272.1 GCA_937873285.1 uncultured Intrasporangium sp.
TGCTGCGCTGACGGGTGCGCGCGTGCCCTTGCCGACGCCCGGGTCGGTCGTGCCGACCCAGAACTCCGCGGCCTGCAGCCCCGGCTCGCTCACCGGCGCGCTCAGCGTGACCGTCTCCGAGCCGGCCGTCGGGCTCGGCGACGCGGTGAGGCTGCCGAGCACCGGTGCCACCTTGTCGACGACGAGCGACACGCTTGCGTTGGTGCCGGTGAGGCTTCCCCAGCTCCCGGCCGCGTCCTGCCCGCGGACGACGACGCGGTGCGTGCCGTTGGCGAGCGTGCGCACCTGGGAGAGGGGAAGCAACCCGTAGACCGACTCCGAGGAGGAGTCGAGCGCCCCGTCGACGGGCAGCAGCTGCAGCCCGCTTCCGCCGGGAAGGTTCGTCGACGCGGGGTCGAGGAACGCCTCGGCGTCCCTGACCACGCTCTGGGCACCACCCCTGGCGTCGAGGTCCTCGATGATCGCGGAGATGTAGAGATAGCCGGGGTTGCTCTTGTCGGCGATGACACCGTTCGTCGGGTTGGGCCCGACGGAGGCGGCCACCACGCCGGGCGCCGTCAGGTCGACGGCCAAGGTGACGTCGAGCGGCGGCCCCCACAGGCCGAGGGAGTTGCGGCTGTGCACGAAGACGTGGCTGTCACCCTCGCCGAGCGCCGCGACGGTGGCGGCCGGGATGCTGGCCGTCTCGCTGACGACGGTCGCCGACCGGTTGAGGGCCATCGGCGTCCCGGTGCCGTTGCTGCCGACGGCGCCGAGGAAGTACTCGCCTGCGGTGATCGTGCCGCCGGCCGCGCTGTCGTCGCCGGTGGCTCGCACCGTCACGTCGGCGGACCCGTTCGACGGCACCGGGCTCACGGAGCCGGCGGTCGTCGAGGGGCCGGTCTTGGGCAGGTTGAGCACCACCGAGCCGATGACGCCCCAGTTCCCGGCGGTGTCCCGGCCCCGGACATACACGACGTGCTTGCCTGCGTCGAGGCAGCTGAGGGCGACGGCCGGCGGCGTCGAGTCGCACGCGGCCGGCGCGACGGGGAGGGCGGGGATGGTGCCCGTCACCGCGACCGTGACGTCGGTGCCGAACGCGCCGGTCGTGGAAGAGGACTGCGCCATCGGGACTCCGAAGCCGGCGCCGGTCGTCACCGCGTCGTCGACGACGAGCTCGGCGGCATCCACCTTGCTCCCACCCGTGGTCGTGTCGCTCACCCGGGCGGTGACCGTGACGTCCGCCAGCCCGTTGGAGGGGTTGGGCGAGGCCGCGATCGCCGTGGAGACCGGGCCGACGTCGTCGGTGCTCGGGGGTGGAGCCGCGGTGTCGAGGAAGGTCAGCATGCCCCCGAAGGCGACGCTGAGGGGGTCGTTGGTGGCCTGGCCGTTGTTGTCGAGGCGGCTCGTGGACTCGTAGAGCGCCACCTTCGCCTCTGGGCCCGTCGGCATGGTCACAGTGGCGTCGAGCGTCATCCCGGGCTCCACCGACGCGACCACGGACGGCTCGGGCTGGCGCAGGGCGTGGCCGTCCTCGGCGATCTGGGTCTGCGTGCCGCCGAGCAGGCTCATCGGGTGCGGCTCGGAGCCGGCGTTGACATAGCGCAGCAGCACCCTGCGGCCCTGGTCGGTCGCGATCGGGTCGCTGGACGGGAACGGCTTGCCGTTGAGCAGCCGGTAGCGCGAGCGGAACAGCCGCATGTCGAACCCCGCCGGGTTCGCGTTGAGCGCCGGGTCGATCTCGCTCAGCACGACGACCGCCTCGTCGTCGTAGGCCGCGCCGTAGGCGGTGCCTCCGGCGGTGCCGCCCTCCAGCACGACGAGCGCTCCCGCCAGACCCATGGCCACCTGACGGGCACCGCCCGCGGTGTGGCCGGCCTCGTAGAGGAAGGTGCCCGCCCGGCTGGCGGTGAAGGTGTATGCCGCCGAGCCCCCGGGCGGCACGCCGGCCTCCTGGGCCGCGGCCGAGAGGCCGGCCGTGATGGTCGATGCCCGCTGCCCGGGAAGGGCGAGCGACGTCGGCTCGGCCAGCGCGTTGTGCAAGGTGATGGTGACCCGGTCGCCCTGGGTGACGACGAGCACCGGCCCGGGTGCGTTCGCCGAGCCGGGCGCGCCGGTCGTGGAGTAGCCCCAGATCGGGATGCTCGTCCCGAGCACCTGGTTGGTGCCGGCCATCGCCCACAGGTCGCAGCCCACGGTGCCCGACCCACTGCTCGTGCACCCGCTCGGCGCGAGCCGACCCACGGCCGCGGCGGCGGGCCTGGGGGCCACCGCCGGTCGCCCGGCCGGGATGGCCACCGGGCGGCGCGTCGACGCCACAACGGGCCTGCCGGCCGAGGCAGCGACCCAGGGGGGGCCGGCGGTGTCGGGGTGCGGCGCCCCGACCGTGCCCGCAGCTGCCGCGGCGGGGCTCACGCCGGCGGCGAGCGCCATGGCACCGAGGCCGACGGCGAGCGCGGCCGCAAGGCGGCGGCGCAGCCGTCCCGGGACGTCGCCGCGACGGACCCGGCTGCTGGGCGAGGTGTGCGTGGTCATCGCCGACTCCTCAGTTCGCTGCGCAGCCGGCGGGCGGGTCGATGCGGAAGACCGTCATCATGCCGCCGAAGGTTGCGCCGTAGTTGGTCGCCTGCTGAAGCGCGTGGCTGTGCGCGATGTGGTAGTACTCGCCGCACTGGTTGAACGAGGTCATGTTGGCCGGCAGCGCGTTCTTCTTCCCCAGGTACGGGCTCTCGCTGAACCACGAGTCCGTGCCGACGAGGAGCTGGTCGGTGATGACCGGCAGCTCGGTGGGGACGGGGTTGGTGGCGGGGTCCCATTGCTCGACGTCGCGCCAGTCCATGAGCGCGTCGAGGCTTTGGCCGGGCTTGACGTCGAGGAGGAACTTGGAGTACGAGAGGTCCTCCCCCGCCGTGCCCTCGAGCGGTCGGCCGTCCTTGTTGATCACCCGCTCGTCGCTGCCGTGCGGGTGGAACGGGTAGTTGACCGTGCCGGCGTTGACGTAGCGGATGACGGCCGGTCTCGGGTTGGTCGTGGCGTCCCAGGGCTGGATGTGCACGAGTGCGCCGTACGGCTGGTTGGGCAGCCACGACGCGTTGTTCGGCGCGAGGGTGTCGGGCATGCTGCGGCCGTTGATCATGAAGTAGCGGGGGTTGTATGCGCTCCAGTCGACCGGCTCTGCCCGCTCGACGGCCAGGTGCACCTCGGGGTCGACCTCGGAGAGCAGGAAGACATACTCCCGGCCCGGGTTGAAGACCGAGTCGGGTCGGTTGTTGACCTGACCGGGGCGGCCGGACGGGCGCACGACGAGCGCGCCGTAGAGACCCATCTGCCGCTGCTTGCGCACATCCGTGCCGCTCGAGTAGAGGTAGGTGCCCGGGGAGCCGGCGGTGAAGGTGTAGGTGACCGACCCGCTGGCGGCGTCCGCCGCCTGCACCAGCGAGGTCAGCGACCCACCGGAGTCGAACTGCGGTTGGGCCGGGTTGCCGTCGGCCTTCACCGCGGTCTGCCCGGGAAAGATCATCGAGGTCGGCTCCGGCAGCCGGTTGTGGAGGATGACGGTGACCGGCTTGCCGGACTCGACGCACAGCGTCGGCCCGGGCAGCTGGAAGCTGCGGGTGCTCATCCCATAGCTCCAGCTGAGGATCGAGTTGCCGTCGGGCGTGGTGACATAGCCGCTGCGAGCGGTGAGGGAGAAGGTCTGCTGGGCGTTGGCCTCGCAGAGCAGCCCCTCGGACGGTGCGGCGACAGCGCCGGTGGATGTGGTCAGGGCTGCGGCGGCAAGGGCGAGCGTGGCGGCCGCGGTGGCGGCGACGGCACGGGCGCGGCGGGTGCTGAGAAGTCACATCGAGGTCCTCCGGGCGTCACGTGTTGGGCAGGGCCTGGGGCGGGTAGGTGCCCGGTGGGCCCACGCGGAGGACGGTCATCATCCCGCCCCAGCCCGGACCACCCCCGTTGCCGAGATAGGAGAAGCGCCGGTCGTAGAAGAGGAACTCGCCGACCCGGTCGGGGCGCACGAGCACGTCCCGGCTCTCGCCGGGGCCGACGTCGACGGTGTTGGTCACCCGGTAGCCGGACACCCCGTCCCTTCCGCGGAGCAGGCTGGCGTCCTTGGCGATGACCTGCAGGTCGACGTTGTCCATCGTCATGGCGTGGTTCTGGAAGCCGAGGTTCGCCAGCCGCAGCAGCACGGTCTCACCGACGTTGCAGGTCAGCAGCGAGGAGATGGGCTGGTACTGCAGCCTGCCCGCCGTCGCCACAAGCGGGTCGCCGTTCGGCGCGGTCGTGTCGGGATATCCGCGGCCGTTGAGCAGCCAGAAGCTGGGGTCGTAGTCCGTCCAGTCGCTGACCTGGATGTGGGCGTCGCGGTAGTGTGCCGCCGACCACAGCTCCGTGAGCAGGAAGCCGAACTCGCGGTCGTAGCGGGTGCTGCCGTCGCCGTCGTTGTAGGCGTACTGCGTGCCGAGCGGGTCGTTGCCGACAGGCGACCGGTTCTGCTTCGGGCGCACGAACACCATGCCGGTCATCCCCATCTGCACGTGCTCGACGTCCTCGAAGTGGCAGTGGTACATGTACGTCCCGGGGTCGTGAGGCCGGTAGAAGTAGGACAGGTCCCGGCCGATCGGCACCGCCATCGACAGTTCGGGCACCCCGTCGAAGAGCGGAATGGCGTTGCGGAAGCCGTGCCAGTGCAGGGTGTGCCCGTCGAAGAGGTCCGGGCGCTGCACGAGGCCGAGGTTGCTCAGCGTGATGGTGATGTCGTCCTCCTCGTCGAAGACGAGCATCGGCGCGCTGCTCTGGGCCTTGCCCCGCTGCGCGGCCACCTGGGCGTCCGACATGCCGGTGACGTCACGGAAGCCGAAGACGTAGGTGTCGAACCCCGACGGCGCCAGGCTGTCGGGAAAGAACGGCGGGTCTGCCGGCGAGCCCGACGGCATACTGACCCATCCGTCCGTGCCGGCCAGGTGGACGGTGCGGACCTGGCCCCCACCGGGGGTGGTCGCCGCCGCGGCGCCGGTTGATGCCGCCCTCGCGACGGGGCCGGTCATCAGGCGGGACCCGAGCAGTGCCCCGCCGACGGCGCCCGCGCCGCCGAGCAGCACGGCGCGGCGGCCCGGGCGGTGCGAGGAGAAGGTCTGGTCCATCACGGGCTCCACGTGTGTCTCGGTGGTCGGCGCTGGCGGGGCCGGGAGGCGAGCACCTCCGGGCTGGGCTGGGCTGGGCTGGCGCTGGGCGTCCGGCTCCCGGGGCGCGGGGGGGTGGTCATGGGGGACACGCGCCCCGGGAGGGTTCATGGCTTCACCTGGTCCGACCCGGCGTCCCACCGCGAGCCCGACGGACGCGGCTGGCCGTCGATGTCGGTGGCTGGAGCCGTCACGGTCTGGGTGAAGCTGGTGCCCCACACGACCGAGGTGCTGGGCTGCCCACGGCCCCACGCCGCGGAGGTCGACCCGGTCAGGTGGTAGTCGCCGAGCAGGCGGGGCGGGAGCAGCTCGGTGACGATGGCCGCCTGGCGGAAGGCGGGGTAGGTCCGGGAGGCGAGGACGCTGACGGACACGTCGAACGGGTCCTGCAGCCCCGGGGTGTCGGTCACCGTCGTCGCCTCGCCGCCCAGGGCGGCCAC
>CALMNV010000273.1 GCA_937873285.1 uncultured Intrasporangium sp.
CAGATCGAGAATGTCGACCAGCGCTCCAAGGACTATTCGGAGATCCGCGAGCGCTATCGCCCCGGACACGCCGACTACACCTACGATGCGAAATACGGCGTCCGCGATTATCGCGGCGGCGGCCGCTCGTCGGCGCGCGAGACCGCGATGCGCGTTGCCGCCGGAGCCATCGCGCGCAAGATCCTGCCCGGCGTGACGATCCGCGGTGCGCTGGTCGCCATCGGCGAGATCCAAATCGACTCCGCCCGCTGGGACTGGAACGAGGTGGACCGCAACCCCTTCTTCTCGCCGGATGCGGAGATCGTCCAGGCTCCAGCGGACGGAACAACACAGGTTGGATATTGGACTATGCCCTTGGCGTGGGACGCCGAGTACGTGCTTGCGCTGCGATGGTCGAGCGCCACGAGCGCGCGCGAGAGCGCGGCGCTCGCGGACTACCTCCGGCGGCTGTCCTCGCTGCTCGACGTCACGGTCGTGGACGGCTCCGGTGACGTCGAGTTCGCTGCTCACGCCTCCCGGTTCAGCCCGTGGGCGCGCCACTTGCGGCCGCTGCCGTGGCCGGGGCGCAACGGCAAGGTGGCCGGAGTCGTGACGGGCGTGCGAGCGACCCGGCACGAGCGGGTGGTCCTCGCCGACGACGACGTGCGCTACTCGCCGGCTTCCCTCCGGGGGGTGCTCGACGCGCTCGCGGAGGGGGCGGACCTCGTGCGCCCGCAGAACGTGTTCGCACCGCTGGTGTGGCACGCGCGGTGGGACACCGGGCGCAGCCTGCTCAACCGGGCGGTGGCGCACGACTTCCCCGGCACTCACGGGGTGCGACGATCGGCGTTCCTCGAGGTGGGCGGCTACAGCGGCGAGGCGCTGTTCGAGAACCTCGAGCTGTCCCGGACGTTCACGGCGCATGGCCGGTCCGTGGTCGACCGGCCTGGGACCTATGTCGAGCGACGACCTCCGTCGACTGCGCAGTTCTGGTCCCAGCGGGTCCGCCAGGCGTACGACTCCACGGCCCAACCCGCGCGGATGGCGGCCGAGCTGAGCGTGCTGCCGGTGGTGGCCTGGGCCGCCCGGCGATCGCCGCGGACCTTGGCCGTCCTCGGCGGGGTGGTGCTGCTCGCCGCCGAACGGGGCCGCCGGCGTGCCGGCGGGTCGGCGGTCTACGAGCGGACGGCGGCGCTGTGGGCGCTGCCGTGGGTGGCCGAACGCGCGGTGTGCGCCTGGCTGGCGTTGGGGGAGCGGCTGCGTGGAGGGGCCGTCTACCGCGGCTCGCGGATTCCGCGAGCCGCCTCGTCGCTGCGGGAGCTGCGCAGCCAGGCGGCCACCCAGGCCGCCTCGGCGCCGGCGTCCACGAGGTAGCGGCGGCTGATCCGTCCGGGCGGCGCGTAGGCGAGGTCGATCGCCGCCAGCGTCACGGCGGTGCCGATGGCGAGCGCCCGCACCGGGCTCAGCGCGGTCGCCGGCGCAGCACGGAACGGACGACCAGCGCGACGAAGCCGACTCCTCCGCTGCTGCCGGTCCCCTCCTTCGACGTCGGTGGCGGCAACCTGGTGCAGCGG
Source organism: uncultured Intrasporangium sp. (assembly GCA_937873285.1). Classification (GTDB taxonomy): domain Bacteria; phylum Actinomycetota; class Actinomycetes; order Actinomycetales; family Dermatophilaceae; genus CALMNV01. Next base: position 1,554 of record CALMNV010000273.1, read on the forward strand.
GCCGACGAGCCCCTGGGGGAGCGCCTGGCAGCCCCCGTCGCCCAGCGCGGACAGGCGGTCCAGCGGCCGGAGGCCCCTGCCGGCACAGGCGGCTGTGCCAAGATGGCCGGAGATTCCCCTGGGCGGCCGTAGCATGTGGGCGCCCGCGGGCCGCGGATGACCGGCGAGGGAAGGAAGGGCAGATGTCCGGTGAAGGCCTCCCCAGCGCCAGCGGCCCCGCCACCGAGCGAGAGCGGCTCTCCCGTTCGCTCATCATCGATGCCGCGATCGGGCAGGTCGACCGCGAGGGCCTGGCGGCTCTGAGCATGCGGAGACTGGGCAAGCAGCTCGGCGTCGAGGCGATGTCGCTCTATCGCTACGTCAACGGACGCGAAGACCTGCTGGAGGGCATCGTCGACGAGCTTGTCGGAGAGCTGGAGGTGCAGCCGGGTGACGGCCTCGGTGCGAGCGGCGGCTGGCAGGCCTACGTCCAGTGGCTCGCGCACGAGGTGCGCAGCATGGCGCTCGCGCACCCCGCCGTCTTCCCGCTCGTCGCCACCCGCCACCCCGCGGCGCCGTGGCTGCGACCACCGCTGCGCAGCCTGCGGGTGGTGCAGCAGTTCCTCGAGGCGCTCATCGACCGGGGGTTCAGCGAGGAGCAGGCCGTCGACGCCTACCGCTCCTTCACCAGCTTCCTGCTCGGGCACCTTCTCCTTGAGACCGCGACGCTCGGCGCCGAGACAGGACCAGCCTCCGAGCCCCTCGACGAGGGGGACGCGGACCTGCCGAACCGCGACCAGGACGTCGAGCTCAGCGACTACCCGACACTGGTGCGGCTGCGGCCGCTGCTGTCGCAGGACGACACGGAGGCGGAGTTCGAGCGGGCGCTGGAGGCGCTGCTCGACCGGCTGGACATGGCCCTGAGCCAGTAGGCGGGACCCCGCCGGCGGCTGGCGGCAGGCGGCCCGAGCCGGCTGCCGCCGGCTCGCCTATGCGCGCGCGTGCCGCCAGGAGAACTCCGGCCGGTAGCCGAGGACCCGGCGCGCCCGCTCGATGGACAGCAGCGTGTCGTGCTGCCCGACGTCGCCGCGGCGCGGCACGTCGGGAAAGAACCGGTCGAGCAGCTCCGCGTTGGGGGTCGTCATCACGGTGTCGGGGGAGGCGATGACGAACCGGTCGAAGCCGCTGGTGGCGTGCTCCAGCGCCCGCTCGACCGCCTGGGCCCCGTCGCGGCCGTCGATGTAGCCCCAGAGGTTCCACGCCCGCCCGCCCGGGTCGGCGTCGAACGGGAACTGCGCGTAGTCCTCGACGTCCATGACGTTGGAGAAGCGCAGCGCGAGGATCTTCAGGTCGGGGTGCCAGCGGCACAGCTGCTCGGCCATCTGCTCCTCGAGGTGCTTGACGAGCGAGTAGACCGACTCCGGGCGGGCGGCATACTCCTCGTCGACCGGCACATAGGGCGGCGGCACCTCGAAGGGCAGCCCGAGCACGGTCTCGGACGACGCGTAGACGATGTTGCGCACGCCGAGGCGGATGGCGGCGGAGAAGACCCCGAAGGTCGACACGATGTTGTTGCGGAAGGTCTCGACGTCGGCGGCGATCCCGGGCGCCGGAATGGCCGCGAGGTGCACCACCGCGTCGACGCCCGTCGTCGCCGAGCCGTCCCGCACCCCCGAGAGCGCGTCGACGACCTGGCCGTAGTCGGTCAGGTCCACCTGCAGGAAGCCCGGACCTCTGGCGCCGACCCGGTCGAGGACGAGCACGTCGTGCCCCCGCTGGCGCAGCCGGGCGACGACGTGACGGCCGAGCTTGCCGGATCCTCCGGTGACGATGATGCGCATAGGTCCTCCGCTGTCAGTGGTCGAGAAGATTCAGTGGTCGAGAAGATCCAGTGGTCGAGGAGCTTCAGTGGCCGAGGAGCGCTCGGGCGATGACGAGCCGCTGGATCTGGTTGGTCCCCTCGAAGATCTGGGTCACCTTGGCCTCGCGCAGGTAGCGCTCGAGGGGGAAGTCCTCGGTGTAGCCGGCGCCGCCGAGCACCTGGACGGCATCGGTGGTCACCTTCATCGCCGCGTCGGTGCACACCAGCTTGGCGACAGCGGCCTGCTTGCCGAACGGCCTGCCGGCGTCGCGCAGCCGCGCCGCATGCAGGTAGGTCGCCCGGGACGACGTCACCGCGGCCTCCATGTCGGCGAGCAGGAACGCGAGACCCTGGAAGGTCGCGATCGTGCGGCCGAACTGCTCGCGCTCCTTGGCGTATGCCGCGGCCGCATCCAGGGCGGCTTGGGCGAGCCCCGTTGCGGCAGCGGCGATCCCGAGCCGGCCCGAGTCGAGGGCCGCGAGCGCCATGCCCATCCCCTGTCCCTCCTCGCCGATCCGCCGCTGCGCGTCCACGACGACTCCGTCGAAGGTGACCTGGCTGACGGGATCGGAGTGCAGGCCCATCTTCCGCTCCGGAGCGGCGAACCCCAGGCCCGGGGCGTCGGCCGGGACGACGAAGGTCGTGATCCCCCGAGCTCCGGTGTCGGCGGTGCGGGCGAAGGTCGTGTAGTAGTCGGCGTGCCCGGCGTGGGAGATCCACGCCTTGGTGCCCTTGAGGGTGTAGCCGCCGTCGTCGGCGCGCGTCGCCCGGGTGCTCATCGAGGCGATGTCCGAGCCGGCGAGCGGCTCCGAGAGGCAGTAGGCGCCGAGCTGCTCCCCGGACAGCATTCCGGGCAGGAGGGTCTGCTGCTGCTCCGGCGTCCCCCACGTCGCGACGGGGTTGGCCGTGAGGCTGTGCACGCTGACGCCGACGGCGACGCTCATCCACACCGACGCGATCTCCTCGACGACCTGCAGGTAGACCTCGTAGGGCTGGCCGCCGCCGCCATGCGCCTCGGGGTAGGGCAGCGACAGCAGGCC
>CALMNV010000274.1 GCA_937873285.1 uncultured Intrasporangium sp.
CTGGCGGGGGTCCTCGGCTGTGACGGGGCCGGCGTCGACGAGCAGGGCAACGAGGTCATCGTCCACGCGGTGATCCCGTCCGAGGGGTGGCGGGGCGACGAGACCCTCGACCCGCGCCGCACGCTCCTGTCGGAGCTGCACGACGGCACCCTGGCCGAGCAGGTGCGCGTCCCGACGGCCAACCTCGTGCCCAAGCCCGCCGGCCTCGGCTGGGAGGCGGCCGCCTGCCTGCCCACCGCGTGGCTCACGGCATACCGGATGCTCTTCACCAACTCCGGCGTGCGCCCGGGCGGCACCGTGCTCGTGCAGGGAGCGGGCGGTGGCGTCGCCACCGCCCTGGTGCAGCTCGGTGCGGCGGCCGGCTACCGGATGTGGGTGACCTCGCGCGACGAGGCGCGGGGGGAGCGGGCCCGTGCCCTCGGCGCCGCCGCGGTCTTCGGCTCAGGCGAGCGGCTGCCCGAGCGGGTGGACGGCGTGATGGAGACCGTGGGCGCGGCGACGTGGTCGCACTCGATCAACGCGCTGCGCCCCGGCGGCACCATCGTCATCTCGGGCGCCACGTCGGGCGACGCGCCCGGCAAGGCCGAGCTGACCAAGATCTTCTTCAAGCAGCTGCGCGTCGTCGGCTCCACCATGGGCACCCGAGACGAGCTGGGCCACCTGGCCCGTTTCGTCGTCCAGCAGCGGCTCGAGCCGGTGATCGACTCCGTGCGACCGCTGGGAGAGGCCCGGGCCGGATTCGCCCGGATGGTCGAGGGAGAGGTCTTCGGCAAGGTGGTCTTCACGGTCTCCTGACGGCCACACTGACCGAGCAGCCGTCGCTGGAGGGCGGGCCCGGCGTCCCGGTGAGCCGCTCGGACCACAGCGCCGCCTCGAGGCGCGCGGCGACGCGGCCCAGGGTGTAGGGCCCGTCGGCGCCGAGGACCACGCGGTCCGGGCCCACGTCGGCGGTAGCCGTGGGTATGGCGTGCAACGCGAGGGCGACCGCCCTGCCGACCGCCGCCCGGCGGGCGTCCGGCACCGCCGGTGGGATGCCGACCAGCTCGGACGCGGCGGTGCCGGGCTCGACGCCGAGCGACGCGCGGACCGCCTCCACCCACCCGTAGCCGAACCAGTCGTCCGGGCCGGTCCGCACGAGGGACCGGCCGCCAGGGCAGCCGTCGTCGGGGCGCGCCACGACGAGATCGCCGAGCCCGCGCACGACGGCAACGGGCACGCCGGAGGCCTTGCCCTTGACGAGGTCGGCCGCCGCCGCGATCTCGTCGGCGACCGCGCGGGTGGTGACCTCCAGCGCCCGGCCGTCGGCGTCACTGGCGCCGCGAAGGTCGTCGACGACGTGCAGACCCCACGCGCCGAGCGCGAAGTCGACCTGGCCCACCCGCCCCGGCCGCCCGGCCGTGTCGGAGAGGACGACGGCGAGCTGCGTCCCGTGCCGCAGCCGGAGCGCGTCGTGCAGGCGCCGGCACACCGCGTCGGGCTGGCGAGGCAGCGTCAGCCAGCCACCGCGCGACCCCGTGTTGCTGCCGTCGACGCCCGCGGCGGCCATGACCGGGCCGGCCTTGGCCCGCACCACCCGGGTCACCCGGCCGGGCAGCGCGCGCTCGGCGACGACGCGGTCCGACTCCCGGGCGACCAGCCGGTCCTTGTCCGCGTCGTCGGCGACGAGGCCGAGCGCCTTGGAGGCGATCTTGCTCGAGACGACGACGATGTCGCCCCGCTGCAGCGTGAGGCCGGAGGCCGACAGACCGAGATCGACGACGTCGGCGAGGTCGTCTCCTTCGCGCACCTCGGGTATGCCGTGCAGCGCGATCACCCGGATCTCCGGGCTCACGCCGTGACCCTCCCGGCGCGCAGGTCGAGCGCGAGGTCGAGCGCCGCGCCGGCGAGGTCGGCGCTCGCTGGAGGTGAGGAGAGCAGGAGGGGTCGGTGCACCACGCGCAGGGTCGAGGTGGCGGCCATCGGGTCGTCCTCGTCGACGAGCCAGCCGTCGAGGAAGTCTGAGTAGAGGCCGGCCACCGCGGAGCTCGTGACGTCGACGCCGATGCTGGACAGGCACACGTCGGCGTGGCCCCGCACCGGCCGTCCCGCCACGAGGGGAGAGACGCCGACGACCGGAGCGCGGGCGCCCCGCAGCGCGTCGCGAAGTCCCGGAACGCCGAGGATGATGCCGATCGACACGACCGGGTTGCTCGGCGGCAGCAGCACGACGTCGGCCGACCGCAGCGCCTCCAGGACACCGGGAGCGGGGACGGCCCGGTCAAGTCCCGCGACGACGAAGCGCCGGGCCGGCAGCGACGCCTGGTGTCGCACCCACCACTCCTGGAAGTGGATGGCCCGCTCCTGCGCGCCCGCCGCCTCGTCGTCGCCGCCCGGGACGACGACGTGGGTCTCGACGGGGGTGTCGGTCATGGGCAGCAGCGTGACGCCGCGCTCGGGCAGGCCCCAGCGCACGGCCAGGCGCTCGACCACCGCGCTGAGCGGCATACCCTGTGCGAGCAGCTGGGACCGGTAGATGTGGGTGGCGACGTCCTTGTCGCCGAGGGTGAACCACTGGGGCATCGCGCCGAGGCGCGCGAGCTCAGCCGCGACAGCGTGGGTCTCCTCGGCGCGCCCCCAGCCCTGAGCCTCGTGCACGCCCCCGCCCAGCGTGTAGAGCAGGGTGTCGAGGTCGGGGCAGATGCGCAGGCCGTGGAGCGTGATGTCGTCGCCGGTGTTGCCGATGACGCTCAGTCGAGCCCCGGACAGCTCTGGCCGGCGCCGAAGGTGACCCAGCAGCCCACGCAGGAACCGGGCGCCGCCGACGCCTCCGGCCAGGGCGGTGATGTGCATGGAGGCATCCTCTCAGGAGCCCGTGCGAGCGCCGGAACCCGGCCGCGGCGACGGCACTAGCAGAGTTCGGCTTGACGGGAAGGGTATGACACGCATGTAATTTCACTGGTGTTCTCGTCAGCACGCCATCCTCGAGCCGAGGCGGACTGCTGACCGGCACCGTGCTGACACGAGAAGCGTCGGGGTCGAGGAGGCGTCATGCACGAACTGTTGGTGTTGACCGGTGAGGTCGACGAGGGCGATCTGGGGTGGCAGGAGCGCGGCTTGTGCGCCCAGACGGACCCGGAGGCCTTCTTCCCCGAGAAGGGCGGGTCGACCCGCGAGGCCAAGAAGGTCTGCGTCGGGTGCGAGGTGCGCCAAGAGTGCCTGGAGTACGCCCTCGCCCACGACGAGCGCTTCGGGATCTGGGGCGGCTTGTCCGAGCGCGAGCGGCGCAAGCTCAAGAGGCGCGCCGTCTGAGCATGGTGCCGGCCGGGCGCGCCTGCGCGGCCCCTCGCGCGGAACCGGGCAGGATGGTCCGGTGACCGCTGGCACGACGTCTCCTCCCTCCACCGCCGGCACCGGTGGGGCAGCGGACGGCGACCCCCGCCAGGCGACACCGAGGACGGGACCCCGACCCGGCTCGGGCCTCGCCGCAGCGGGCGGTCGGGCTCGCTCGCTGCCTGCTGCCATGCCGCTTCTCAGCGCCGTGCTCGTCGTGCGCAACGGCGCGGCCTGGCTGGGTGCCTGCCTCGACGCGGTGAGCCGGCAGAGCACCCCGCCGGCGCGCCTGGTCGTCGTCGACGTGGCCAGCACCGACGGCTCCGCGGCGATCCTCGCGGAGCACGCCGGCATCCGCGAAGCCGTGCGCAACGTGGACATCGTGCGCAGCGCCGAGGTGCTGCCGACCGGGCAGGCGATCGACAAGGGCATCGCCCGGCTGCCCGCGGCGCAGCGCGCGGAGTGGGTGTGGGTGCTCCACGACGACTCCGCCCCGGAGCCCTCCGCCCTCGAACGCCTAGCGCACGCTGTGCGGCGATCGCCCTCCGTGGGGGTCGCCGGACCGAAGCTCGTCAGCTGGGAGGACCCACGACGGCTCGTCGAGCTCGGCATCCAGGTGACCCGCACCGGCCGGCGCCTTTCCTCCCCGGCGCGCGGCGAGTCCGACCAGGGACAGCACGACGGTCGCAGCGACGTGCTCGCGGTGAGCACGAGCGGCATGCTCGTCAGCCGGCTGGTCCACGCCGAGCTGGGGGGCTTCGACCCTGCCTTCGACCATTACGGGGCCGACCTCGACTTCGGCTGGCGGGCCCAGCTGGCGGGGCATCGGGTCATCGTCGTGCCCGGCGCGGTCGTCCGTGAGGCGTCGGCGGGACTGCACGGGCGACGGCCGGGCGGCCCGCGGCCTGCCGAGGTGGAGCGGCGCAGCCGCCGCGCCGCGCGTCAGGTGGCCCTCGCCCGGTGCTCTCCGCTGGCCGCGCCCTTCCTCGCCGCCTGGATGGCGGTCGGCGCGGTCGTGGCCACCGCTGCCCTGCTCGTGGCCAAACGGCCGCGGGCGGCCTGGCGGGAGCTGGCCGACCTCAGCGCGCTGGCCCATCCCCTCGCCGTCACCGAGGCGCGTTGGCGGGGCCGGCGCAGCCGGCAGCTGCGCCGGGACGCCCTCGCGACGCTCTTCGTGCGGCCGGGCAGCGCCGCCCGGCTGACCGTCGACCACATCACCGACGCGATGACGCCGGAGCGCCGACGCCGGCGGGACCTCCCGCCGGTCGGCGAGCCGGCCGCCGAGTCCGGCCCGGTGGCCCCGGAGGCGCAGTCGCTGCACCTGCTGCCCGTGTCGCTGCCCCGACGGGTCGCCACCTCCCCGGGGGTGCTCGCGGTCGTCGCGGTGCTCCTCGCGGCAGTCGCCGCCTGGCGCGACCCGATCCGTGCCGGTGCGCTCGCGGTCACCTCGAGCGGATTGGCCGGAGGAGAGCTGCGCCCGGTCACGAGCGGCTCCAGCGGCCTCTGGCACGCCTTCGCCGACGCGTGGCATGGAGCGGGGCTCGGCTCCGCGGCCGACTCCGCCCCGCACCTGGCCATCCTGGCCGGGCTGACGTGGGTCGCCGAGCGGCTGCCCGGAGTCGCGCTGAGCCGGTCGCCAGCCGGGCTCACCGTGGCGTGGCTGCTCTTCCTGCTGCCCGCGGCGTCCGCGTGGGCGGCCTACCTCGCGGCGCGGGTGGTGACAGCCTCACGCCTCACGCGTGGCGCCGTGGCCGTCGCGTGGGGCACGTCGGCGGTGGCGACGACGGCCGTGAGCGAAGGGCGCGTCACCGCCGGCGCGGCGCATCTGCTGCTGCCGGCGGTGCTCGCGGGCTTCGTCCTCGTCGGCCGCCGGGACGGCACCTTCACCGCGGCCTTCGCCACCGCGCTCGCCATCGCGGTGCTCGGGGCGTTCGTCCCGCTGCTGCTCGCTCTCGCGCTCGTGGCCGCGGTCCTGCTGGTGCTGGGGGCGCCGGGGCGGCGCCGGCTGCGCGCCCTCGTGCTCGTCGTGACACCGGTCGCCTTGCTCGGCCCCTGGTTGCAGCGCTTCGTTTCGGACTGGCGCCTGCTGCTGGCCGGTCCGGGCCTGGTCGAGACGGGACCGCCCCCCTTGCCGTGGCTGCCCTTCCTCGGTCTGCCGGAGCCCGCCGCAGGGGCGTGGACGTGGCTGCTGGCCCCGGTGGTGGGGCTGGGCCTGCTTGGCTACGCCGTGCGCGCCCGCAGCCGGGGCGCCGCAGCCGGCCTCGCCGCGGCCGCCGTGCTGATGCTGCTCGGGCTCGCGGCCGCCCAGGCGGCCGCCCGGGTGGTGGTGGGCTCGGCCCCCACCGCGGTGGGCGCGTCGTCACCGGCCCGCGTCTGGTCGGGCGTGGTGGTCGATCTCTGGGTGGCCGGCGTGCTGGTCGGGCTGCTGGCGGGCAGCCGGTTGCCCCTGGGGTGGCTGCGTGGGTCCCGTGGCTGGCGCCCGGTCGTCGCCGCCGTGCTCGTCGCCCTGCCCGCCTCGGCCGCCCTCGCCGGCGCCGTGCGGTGGGGGGCGGAGGGGCTGGGCCCGAGTCTGACCGTCGGGGAGGCCACCTTGCCGGCCGTCGCGGTCGAGCAGGGGGCGGGCCCGCTCAGCAACCGGCTGCTCGTGCTGCGGCCCTCGGAGCGGGTGGTCGACTTCCGGCTCGTCGGACAGGAGCCCGGCGAGCTGCTGCGCGACCTCGACCGGCCCGCACCTGCCTCCGACCCCGGCAGCGCGGCCGCGAGCCGGGACGCAGGTGACGCGGGGCTCGCCTCCTCGGTGGCACGTCTCGTCGGCGGGCGGGGGTCCGAGTCGCTGGACGCGTCCGCTCTGGCCCGGCTGGGTATCGCCTACGTGCAGCTCCGGGCCGACCCTGAGGCCCCGCTGGCCCGGCGGCTCGACGCCGCCGCAGGGCTGACCCGCCTGGGCGCCAGCGAGCACGGCATGCTGTGGAAGGTCCAGCCGCTGCCAGCCGCCCCTGGCGCCACCGCACCCCCGGCCCCTTCTCGGGTGCGCCTCGTCGACGGCTCGGACCGGGTGCTCGCCGCGGTGCCCACCGTGGGTCCGCACGCAGCGGCCGATGCCGTCCTCCCCGCTGCTTCCGGGGCCCGATATGTCGTCGCCGCCGAGCCCGCCGCCTGGTCGGCCTCGGCTCGGGTCACCCTCGACGGGCGGATCCTGCGCCCCGTCGCCGGCCGGGACCAGCCCACGTATGCCGTGCCCGCGGCGGGTGGGCGGCTCGAGATCGACCTTGCCGCGGCGCGGCCGTGGTGGCGGATCGGCCAGGGGGCCCTGCTCGCCCTCGTCGTCTTCCTCGCCATCCCCTTCGGCACCCGTCGCTCGAGGAGCCGCTCGTGAGCGCCCTGCCAGCCATCGCCCGCGCCGTCGCGATCGCGCTCGCTGCCGGCGGCATCGTCACCGCCGCCACGCTCCGCGAGGGCTCCGTGCACCTGGCGGCCCCGCACGAGCGCGCCGGCCTGCCGGCCGTCTCCGACGTCCTCGTGGACCGGTCGGCCCTCGTGTGTCCCGGCCAGCAGCGACTCGGGGGGCAGGCGCTGCGCTCGGTGCCCGGCACGGTGCAGGTCGCCGCCGCGTCGAGCCCCGCCCCGGCGCTGGCGCCTCACGCCCTGCCGGACCGGTCCGGCACGGTGAGCCTGACTTCCGGGCCGAAGGGCACCAGCCTGGCCAGTGGCACGCTGCCGGACGCGGTGGTCACCGCGCGGGCGCAGGGGCCCGAGGCGGTGCTCGCCTCGGCGACCGGCGGGCTGGCGCCGGGGCTCGTCGCCACCCAGACGTGGCTGCGATCCGGTGACGACGACCGGGGCCTCGCCGTGACGCCCTGCACCGCTGCGGCGGCCGACCTGTGGCTGATCGGCGGGGGCGCCGGGCCGTCACGGACCGAGCGGCTGGTCCTCGCCAACCCGGGAGCCAACGCCGTCACGGTCGGCTTCGAGGTCTTCGGAGCCCGTGGCAGGGTCTCCTCCGCCGAGGGCCGCACCGTGGCCATCCCGCCGCGGTCCCGCACCGCCATCTCCCTCGACGCCATCGCCCCCGACGAGCCGGCTCCTGCCGTCCCCGTCGTCGCCACCGGCGGCGTCGTCGCCGGGGTGCTCGACGACGCCTGGATCGAGGGGGCCACCGGTCGCGGACTCGACGACGCCACGAGCGCTGCACCGCCCGCGACCACGCTCGTGCTGGCCGGGCTGCACATGGACGGCGCGGCCTTCCTGCGGATCGCCAACCCCGGCAAGGCCGAGGCGGTCGTCCGGGTCAGGGTGCTGACCGAGACCGGCCCGACGCAGCCG
>CALMNV010000275.1 GCA_937873285.1 uncultured Intrasporangium sp.
CGCAAGCCTGCATGAATTCGCCCGGTCGCTCGTCGGGTCGCCCCTCGAGATCACCGAGACCTACCAGTGGGGCGCCGCAAACGGTGACGGCACCCGGGGCGGTGACATCACCGTGGAGGTGGCCGGAGCCCCGGTCGCCCTGCGCGGCACGATGCGCCTCGCCCCGTCCGGGACCGGGTCGACGTTCACCGTCGAGGGCGACCTCAAGGCCTCCCTCCCGTTCGTCGGCAGCAGGATCGAGAAGGCGGCCGCCCCTGCCGTCACCGAGGCGATGGACAGCGAGTACCGCACCGGCCGGGGCTGGCTGGCGCAGCAGGGCTGAGGCGGGCGGCACACCGCGTCAACTGCCGGATCGAGCGCCCTGCCCCAGTCCGGCTGCATCCCGGACGCGTGCGCCGGCGGTCTCGCCCGACTCAGCGCATGTGCGGATACTCGTGCGACGTCGGGGGCACGAACGTCTCCTTGATGGAGCGCACGCTCGTCCAGCGCAGCAGGTTCTGGGCGGCGCCGGCCTTGTCGTTGGTGCCCGAGGCCCGCCCGCCGCCGAAGGGCTGCTGCCCCACGACGGCGCCGGTCGGCTTGTCGTTGATGTAGAAGTTGCCGGCCGCGAAGCGCAGCCTGGCCGTGGCGTCCGCGATGGCGGCCCGGTCCTGAGCCACGATCGAGCCGGTCAGGCCGTAGGGCGAGACCCGCTCCAGCTGGTCCAGCGCCGTGTCGTAGTCGCCGTCGTCGAACACGTGCACGGACAGGATGGGGCCGAAGTACTCGGTGCGCAACGACTCGTCGGTCGGGTCCTTCACCTCGAGGATCGTCGGCCGCACGAAGTAGCCCACCGAGTCGTCATAGCTGCCGCCGGCGACGACGTCCACGCCTGTCGTGGCGTGTGCCCGGTCGATCGCGCCCTTGTGCTTGGCGAAGGCCCGCGCGTCGATGACCGCGCCGAGGAAGTTGTGCAGGTCGGTCACGTCGCCCTGCCGGAGGTCGTCGGTGACCGCCACGAGGTCATCGCGCACCCGCGACCACAGCGACGCCGGCAGGTAGGCCCGTGACGCGGCCGAGCACTTCTGCCCCTGGTACTCGAACGCCCCGCGGACCATGGCCGTGCGCAGCACGTCGGGGTCCGCGCTCGGGTGGGCAAGAATGAAGTCCTTGCCGCCCGTCTCCCCCACCAGGCGCGGGTAGCTGCGGTAGCGGGGCAGGTTTGCGGCCACCTCGGTCCAGAGCAGCTGGAAGGTGGGCGTCGAGCCGGTGAAGTGGATGCCGGCTAGGCCCTCGTCGGCGAGGACCACGGTCGAGACGTCGCGGCCGTCGCCGGCCACGAGGTTGATGACGCCCGGCGGCATACCGGCCTCTTCGAGCAGCTCCATCGTCAGCTGGGCGGCCAGCTGCTGGGTGGGGGCGGGCTTCCACACCACGGTGTTGCCCATCAGCGCGGGAGCGGTCGGCAGGTTGCCCGCGATCGCGGTGAAGTTGAACGGCGTGACCGCATAGACGAACCCCTCGAGCGGGCGGTAGTCGGAGCGGTTCCACACCCCCTTGGCGTGCAGCGGCGGCTGATCGGCGAGCAGCTCGCGGGCGAAGTGCACGTTGACCCGCCAGAAGTCGATGAGCTCGCAGGCGGCGTCGATCTCCGCCTGGTATGCCGTCTTGGACTGTCCCAGCATCGTCGCCGCGTTGAGGCGCGCCCGCCACGGTCCGGAGAGCAGCTCGGCCGCCTTGAGCAGCACCGCAGCCCGGTCGTCGAACGCCAGGTCCCGCCAGCCTGGGCCGGCGGCCTTGGCGGCGTCGACCGCGGCCCGGGCCTCCCCCGTCGTCGCGTTGCGCAGGGTGCCCAGCGTCTTGGCGTGCGCGTGAGGCTGGCGCACGGGCACCGGCGACCCGTCCCCGACGACGCGGCGGCCGCCGATGGTGTGGGGCAGCTCCCCCCGGTCCTCACCCAGCTGCGCAAGCGCGGCCTCGAGCGCGGCCCGCTCCGGCGAGCCCGGAGCGTAGTCGAGCGCCGGCTCGTTGGCCGGAGGCGGCACGGCGGTCACGGCATCCATCTCGTCCTCCTGGTCGTCCGCGCGGATCGCCAGCCTCGGGCGGCCCGCCCCATGCTGTCACGGCCTCACCGCAGCACGCTGATGCCCCACGGGTAGCGGTACTCCTGGCCGTGATAGGCCCGCACGGCTCCGACGAGGTGGAACAGGATGCTCGCGACGAAGACCACCGCCCAGAGCAGCAGCGCGACGGGAATGCCGATGAGGGTGATGAAGAAGACCCAGCCGATGACCGTCAGCAGCCAGAGGACGATGTTGAAGTTGAAGGCACCGGCCGCCGAGCGGCGCACCATCGCGCTCCTGTCCCGGTAGAGCGCCCACACGACGAGGGGGCCGACGAAGGAGAGCCAGCCGGCAGACAGGACGGCCGCGGCGAGGGCGGACCCGTGGGCGACCACGGCCCAGGTGCGCTCCTCGTCGGCGCGCAACGACAGCCCGGGACGGGCGTCTCTGGTGGGGTCGGGGGCATAGGGATCAGAGGTGCTCATGTCCCCAGTGTGCGCGCCGCGGCCGCTGCCCGGCCATGCTGGGTCGCCCTGAGCGCACCCTGAGTCGATCCCGAGCGGCTGGGGGTCACCCGGCCGGCTGCGCATCGAGCCGCAGCGCGCACACCTGGCTGTCCTCGCCGGCGATGCCGAGCCGCTCGAACAGCGCGCCGGCCAGCTCGAGGTGGCCGGTCCCGTTGGGGTGCACCGGGTCACCGAACCAGGGCTCGTCGTCCGCCGCCGCCCACCGGGCGTGGTGGTCGACGAGGACGACGCCGAGGTCGGCGGCGAGGGACCGGACCTCCGCAGCGTATGCCGCGACGACGTCGGGGTCCGGGCCTGCGCCGGGTCGCACCGGCGGCGGGGTCTGCAGCAGCACCGTCGCCCCCACGTCGCGGGAGCGTTGCACGACCTGGTCGAGCGCGTAGCGGTAGGAGCGGACCCCCTCGGGCCCGGCGTTGGCGTCGTTGGCGCCGAACATCACCGTCACGACGTCCGGCGCGAAACGAGCCACTCGCCAGTGGAACTCGGGCAGGACGTCCGAGGCCGTCGCGCCGGCCACGCCGCTGTTGACGACGGCGTCGGCGCGACGTCCGAGCTCGCCCCGCACCCGCTCGGCGAAGTGCTCGACATAGGAGCGCCGACCCCGGGTGTGGGTGACGCCCTGGGTGATGCTGTCGCCGATGAAGACCCACGTCACGGGCGGCCCGGCGAGGATCTCGACGATCCGGTCGGCGTCCCGTCTGGCGTACTCGGCGGCGGTCAGATCCATGGCGGCAAGCTAGCACCGCGCTGTGGCGCAGCGAGGCTCAGGAGGTCGCAGGTGGCGACAGCAGCCGACGCACCTCGTCGAGCTCGGTGACGTCGTGCCACATCATCTCGTCCGTCCCCAGCTCGTTGACCCCATGCGCGTCGCCCACCCGCGCGTCGGTCACCGGCTCGTCAGCCGCTTGCCCGTCGACGTGCAGCGACGCCACCCGATCGAGCGGCAGGGCCGCCACGAGCAGCACCACGGAGGCGACGCTGCCCGGCTGCCCGGGGGGCAGGACCGAGGCGGGGTCCGCGTCTGCCGCCACGACCACGCGCCGGTCACCCGGCCGCGCGCGCACGGCGGACGCCGCGGCAGCCGCGTCGCAGAAGGCGGCATACTCCAGCTCCTCCACGTCGGCGCCGCCTCCGAGGGCCGACAGCCCGGGCGTCACGGCGTACGCGATGCGCGGGGCGTCCGGCGCCGCCGCGAGCGCTCCGCCGTCGGCCAGCGCATCGAGCTCCGCACGCCCGGCGGGGACGTAGACACGCACGACGGGCATCAGCCCTCACCGCCACTCGTGAGCTCGGCCAGGGCGTCGACGATGGACTGCCCGAGCACGTCGACGTCCGGCATCGCGTCGCGGTCGGCATTGAGGCCGTAGAAGACCCCGCCGTCGTAGGAGGTGACTCCGACCGCGAGCGCCTGCCCCTTCGCGAGCGGGGTCACCGGGTAGGTCGAGACCATCCGGGCGCTGCCGGCATACAGCGGCTGCTGCGGCCCGGGCACGTTGGTGACCATGACGTTGTAGAGCCGTCGGGACATCGCCGAGCCGAGCCGGGCACCGAGGGCGTGGAGCGTCGGTGGCGCGAAGCCGGCGAGGTTGGCCAGGGACGAGGCTCCGACGGCCTGGCCGGCCTCCATCTGCTGTCGCATGGCGAAGGCGATCTGGTGCAGGCGCATCGACGGGGACGGCTCCCCCACCGGCAGGTCGACGACGCAGGCCATCACCTCGTTGGCGTACATCCCCGTCGGGTCGTCGCCGTAGACACTGACAGGCACCATGGCCCGCACGACGCTGCCCCGCCCGACCGGCTCGCCCCGGCCGAGCAGCCAGGTCCGCAGGCCGCCGGCCACCGTCGCGAGGATGACGTCGTTGACGGTCACGTCCTCGGCATAGGGACCGCGGGCAAGCCAGGCCCGCACGGTGCGGTAGTCCTCGAGATCGGTGGCGATCAGTGTCCACCGCCGCGCCGTGCCGATCGCGGTGTTGAGCGGCGAGCCGGGCGCCGGACGAGCGGCGGTGCGGGCCACGGTGCCCAGCAACGCGCTCGCCGACTCCGCGGCCTGCCGCCCGACGCTGAGGGCGTCGTTGAGGCCGCCACGGACCAGGTCCACCACCTGGGTGGGCCGGCGGACGACGTCGACCAGCGCCCCGGTGACGAGCTCGACAGAGGACGGCGCCCGCTGCGGCTCCCACGGGCCCAGCTCGCGGTCGGGGACCCGGGCGTCGCGCTCTGCGTCGACGAGCACGTGGGCGATGTCGAGGGCGTGGACGCCGTCGATGAGCGCCTGGTGGGTCTTGGTGACCAGGGCGAAGCGGCCGCCCTCGAGCCCTTCCAGGAGGTAGACCTCCCACAGCGGCCGGCGGCGGTCGAGGCGTCGGGGCTGGACTCGCGAGACGAAGTCCTGCAGCTGCCGCTCGGTGCCCGGCCGGGGCAGGGCGGCCCGGCGCACGTGGTAGCTGAGGTCGAAGTGCTCGTCGTCGACCCACACGGGGTTGGCGAGACGGCCGGGCACGTCGCGCACCTTCTGCCGGAAGCGCGGGATGGCGCCGATGCGCTCCTCGATGATCTGCACGAGCTGGTCGAGATCGAATCCGGCCCGGGGCGGCTCGAACACCATGACGGACCCGACGTGCATCGCCGTCGTGGAGTGCTCGAGGTAGAGGAACGACGCGTCGAGCGAGGTGAGCCGGTCGGGCATGGCGACACTCTGCCAGAAGGCACTGTCTACCATCGGTGCCATGTCGCCGACCCGTCTCCTGGCGTATGGCGCCGCGCTCCTCCTGCTCTGGCTGCCTGGCGCCTGCGGCTCGCCGCCGGCTCCCGACCCGACAGCGAGCGCCGCGCCAGGCCCGACGGTGACCCGCACGGTGACCATCACCGGGTCGCGCGTCGAGCCTCCGCCAGCCTCGGTCGACCTGCCTGTCGGAGGACGCCTGGTGCTCGTGGTGACCAGCGACCACGACGACTCGCTCCATGCCCACGGCTTCGACGTGTCCGCCGACCTCAGGGCGGGGGTGCCCACGACGGTGGCCCTGTCCGGCACGACGCCGGGCGTCTACGAGGTCGAGAGCCACGATCCGTCCCTGACCCTGCTCACCGTCGCGGTGCGCTGACCATGGGCGCGCAGGCGGCCCTCGCCATGCTGACGGGCCTGCCGCCCGCCGCGCCGCCCCTGGCACCGGCCCACGGGGTGGGCAACCGCCAGGACCT
>CALMNV010000276.1 GCA_937873285.1 uncultured Intrasporangium sp.
GGCCGGCTGCGTGCCGCCGCCGGCGAGCCGGCTCGCCGCGAAGGCGGCACCGCCACCCAGAAGGACCAGCGCGGCGACTGCGCCCACGACGGTCGCCGACTTCCGGCGCCGGCGTGCGGGCACCTCGTCGGAGAGGCCGACACCGCCGACGGGCTGCGGGACGCCCGCTGCCGGGGTGGCGTCAGGTGGTGGCTGGCTCATGGTGCTTCCCCGTTCTCGGCCTCTCGGCCCTCTCGCGGGCCCGGGGCAGACCCTACCGCGTGGCTGGGGGCAGCCCGGCACATTCCGGGCACCGTCGGGCGCCGTCGGGCGCCGTCGGGCACCGCTGGACGGTCCGCGGGGGGCAGGCGCGCGCGTGCGAGACTTCGTCGGTGCGGTTGAGCCACTTCTACACGTTGCTGGAGGACGAGTTCGGGCAGGCGTATGCCGGCTCGCTCGCTCGCGACCACGTGCTCACTGCGCTCGGCAACCGCACGGTGCTGGCTGCGCTCGAGGACGGCGTGCCGCCACGGACGGTGTGGGAGGCGCTGTGCGTGGACATGGACGTGCCCGCCGAGCGGCGCCTCGGCCGCAGCATCCGGCCGGCGCACGGCGCGCAGGGCGCCCCCGCACGCAAGGGCCCGGATGCGCCCGGAGGGCTCCTCGATGCGCAGCACGAGGGGTGACCGGCGTGTCGCGGTGTATCGAACGAGTGTTCGGTGCAGAATGTGGACAGGGCCGGCGCCGCCTGGGCATCGTCCACAGGCCGTCTCGTGGAGCATCGTCGATGTCGGTGCCGGCACCTAGCGTCTGATCCGACAGCGACCACACCAGCAAGACCAACAGCCGTCGTCGGGTCGAAGGCAGACGACCGCTCCCGCAGACGGCAGACAGGTGACCGACATGGCAACGGTGGACAAGGACAAGGCGCTCGCCTCGGTGATGAGCCAGATCGAGAAGGCCCACGGCAAGGGAGCGGTGATGCGTCTGGGTGACGACATCCGCCCTCCGATCGCGGTGATTCCCACCGGATCGATCGCTCTCGACGTGGCGCTGGGGATCGGGGGCCTGCCGCGGGGGCGCATCGTGGAGATCTACGGCCCGGAGTCCTCGGGAAAGACGACGGTGGCCCTGCACGTGGTCGCCAACGCGCAGAGGGCAGGCGGAATCGCCGCGTTCATCGACGCCGAGCACGCGCTCGATCCCGACTACGCCAAGATGCTCGGAGTCGACACGGACGCGCTCCTCGTGTCCCAGCCGGACACGGGGGAGCAGGCACTGGAGATCGCCGACATGCTCATCCGGTCCGGGGCCCTCGACGTCATCGTCATCGACTCGGTCGCCGCCCTGGTGCCCCGCGCCGAGATCGAGGGCGAGATGGGCGACAGCCACGTCGGCCTCCAGGCGCGGCTGATGTCGCAGGCGCTGCGCAAGCTGACCGGGGCGCTCAGCACCGCCGGCACCACGGCCATCTTCATCAACCAGCTCCGGGAGAAGATCGGGGTCATGTTCGGCTCGCCGGAGACCACGACGGGGGGCAAGGCGCTGAAGTTCTACGCGTCCGTGCGGCTCGACGTGCGCCGGATCGAGACGCTCAAAGACGGGACGGACCCGGTCGGCAACCGCACCCGCGTCAAGGTGGTCAAGAACAAGGTCTCCCCGCCGTTCAAGCAGGCCGAGTTCGACATCCTCTACGGCCACGGCATCTCCCGAGAGGGTGGCCTGATCGACATGGGCGTGGAGCACGGCTTCGTGCGCAAGGCTGGCGCCTGGTACACCTACGAGGGCGACCAGCTCGGTCAGGGCAAGGAGAACGCGCGGAACTTCCTGCGGGACAACCCCGACCTGGCGGACGAGATCGAGAAGAAGGTCAAGGAGAAGCTCGGGGTCGGCCCCCGGGTCGACCGGCCGGCCGAGGTCGCGGACGTCCCCGTGGACTTCTGACGTGCCACGGCGCGCTGCCGCGGGGGAGGCTGACGGGAGCCCGGACCGGCACCCGGAGGCAGGCGTGATGAGCGACCCCGAGGCGGTGGCCCGGGCCATCGTGCTGCGCCAGCTGACGATGCGGCCGCGCAGCCGCTCCCAGCTCGCGCAGAAGCTGCGCGAGCGCGGCTGCCCGCAGGACGTTGCCGCCCGGGTGCTCGACCGGATGACCGAGGTCGGGCTCGTCGACGACGAGGCCTATGCCGAGCTGCTCGTGCGTTCGAAGCGGGCCACCCGGGGGCTTGCTCGTCGGGCGCTCGCCTCCGAGCTGCGCAGCCACGGCATCGAGCCGGAGGTGGCCGATGAGGCCCTCGATGCGGTCGGCTCCGAGCAGGAGCGTGCCCTGGCGGAGGAGCTCGTAGCCAAGCGGCTGCGCACCCTGCAGGGCCTCGACGCGCAGGTCCAGGCCCGGCGCCTCGCCGGGATGCTGGCCCGCAAGGGCTATCCCGGCGAGGTCGCCTGGCCGGTGATCCGCGACGCCCTCGCGGCGGCGTCGGAGCACCAGCGGGACTGAGCGAGCCGGGCGCGAGCGGCGCCGAGCCGGCCCGCGTCCGGACCGCTCGGGCTCAGGTGCGCTCGGGTCGGGCCCGCGCTCAGGCCTGCGCCGGGACCTGGGCGATCGCGGAGACGTCGAACTCCAGCGTGACCTTCTCGCTGACGAGCACGCCACCGGTCTCGAGTGCGGCCTGGAAGGTGAGGTTCCAGTCGGTCCGGTTGATGGTCGTGGTGCCCTCGAAGCCGATCCGGATGTTGCCGAAGGGGTCCTTGGCCGAGCCGGTCTCTGCGAAGGGGATCGTCACGCTCTTGGTGACGCCGTTGATCGTCAGGTCGCCGGTGACGTCCCAGGCGCCGCTGTTGCGCTCGACGTCGGTCGAGACGAAGGTGATCTGCGGGTAGTTCTCGACGTCGAAGAAGTCGGGGGTCTTCAGGTGGCCATCACGCTGCGCGTTGCCGGTCGTGACGCTGGCGGCCTGGATGGTGACGGACACCGAGGAGGAGGCCGGGTTGGCGGCGTCGACGTGGGCCGTGCCCTCGAACTCGTCGAACTGGCCGCGCACCTTGGTCACCATGGCGTGCCGGGCCGAGAAGCCGAGGCGGGTGTGGGTCGGGTCGATGACGTAGTCGCCCGAGAGGTCGGACACGGCGCTCGAGGTCTCCTCCGCGGGGATCGGCGCCGCCGGGGCGGCGGGGGCCTGGGAGGCAGAAGAGCGGGTGAAAAGTCCCATGGTGCGATCCTTCGCTAGTGGTTAAATCTTCAAGGAAAAGTGTGCGGCGCGGATGGTTGAAGTGTCAAGCGGCGGCTCTCCCGTACGCTTGACGGTGCCATGACGCCCAGGACCTATGACGTGCGCACCCACGGGTGCCAGATGAACGTCCACGACAGCGAGCGGCTGGCCGGGCTCCTCGAGACGGCCGGCTACGTCGACCTCGCGAGCCTGCCCGTCTCGCAGCGCCCTGAGGTGGCCGACGTCGTGGTCTTCAACACGTGCGCGGTCAGGGAGAACGCCGACAACAAGCTCTACGGCAATCTCGGCCAGCTGCGCCCGGCCAAGCTGCGAAACCCCGACATGCAGATCGCCGTCGGAGGGTGCATGGCGCAGAAGGACCGTGGCCTCATCGTCGACAGGGCGCCCTGGGTGGACGTCGTCTTCGGCACCCACAACATCGGGTCGCTGCCGGCGCTGCTCGACCGCGCCGCGCACAACCGACGCGCGCAGGTCGAGATCAAGGAGAGCCTCGAGGCCTTTCCCTCGACCCTGCCGACCCGGCGCGACTCGGCATACAGCGGCTGGGTCTCCATCTCCGTCGGGTGCAACAACACGTGCACGTTCTGCATCGTGCCGAGCCTGCGCGGCTCGGAGGCAGACCGGCGCCCCGGGGAGATCCTCGCCGAAGTCGAGGCGCTCGTGGCCCAGGGCGTCGTGGAGGTCACGCTGCTGGGACAGAACGTCAACACCTACGGCGTGGAGTTCGGCGACCGGCGCGCCTTCGGCAAGCTCCTGCGCGCCTGCGGCGAGGTCCGGGGGCTCGAGCGGGTCCGCTTCACCAGCCCCCACCCAGCGGCCTTCACCGAGGACGTCATCCTCGCCATGGCGCAGACGCCGAACGTCATGCCGAGTCTGCACATGCCGCTGCAGTCCGGCTCGGACCGGGTGCTGCGCGACATGCGCCGCTCCTACCGCAGCGCGCGGTTCCTGCGGATCCTCGAGCAGGTCCGCGAGCACCTGCCCGACGCGGCCATCACGACGGACATCATCGTCGGCTTCCCCGGCGAGACGGAGCAGGACTTCCAGGCCACCCTCGAGGTGGTGCGCGAGGCCCGGTTCGCGAGCGCCTTCACGTTCCAGTACTCCATCCGGCCGGGCACGCCCGCCGCCACGATGGAGGCCCAGGTGCCCAAGGAGGTCGTCCAGGACCGGTTCGAGCGGCTCCTCGCCCTGCAAGAGGAGGTGAGCTGGGCCGAGAACCGGCGGGTGGAGGGCCGCGAGGTCGAGGTGCTCGTCGCCACGAGCGAGGGCCGCAAGGACGCGGACACCCGTCGCCTGTCGGGTCGAGCGAGGGACAACCGGCTCGTCCACTTTGCCGTGCCGCCGGGCTCGAGCGTCCCGCGGCCCGGAGACCTCGTCACGGTCGGGGTCACCTATGGCGCGCCGCACCACCTGGTGGCCGACGCCGCGCTCCACGGTGGGCCGTATGCCATCCGCCGCACGCCCGGTGGTGACGCGTGGGCAGCGCTGCAGCAGGACCCCACGAGCGCTGGTAAGCCGCGGGTCAACCTCGGTATGCCGTCGCTCGGGCAGCCCACGACCGCTGGTGCCCGGCCGGGAGCCGCAGCGGCATGCGCGGCGGGCTGACCCTCAGCCCGGCGGGTCGGCGCCCACGGAGTGACCGAGGGTGCCCGGGTGCCGCCCGTCGTGGAACAGCTTGGCGGTCACCGTGTGTCGGTCCCGCAGGAGCGTGAACAC
>CALMNV010000277.1 GCA_937873285.1 uncultured Intrasporangium sp.
GATGGTGAGCTGCTCGACCGCCTTGACCTGCTGAGCCAGGCCCAGCGCGTGCCCCGTCAGGGGGCTGACGGGGCACGGCACCGGCCCGGCCGCGGTGACCCGGCACGGCACCTCGACCACCGCCTCCTCCGCCAGCCCGGGCAGCGCCCGGCCGTTGCGCACGTTGAGGATGAGGGTGGCCGGCTCGTTGCGCACCAGAGCGGTGAGCAGGGAGAGCGCGACGCCCTCGTAGCCACCGCCCCCGCCGTCCGCCTCGGCTCGATGCCGAGGCGCCCCGGCGCGCGCCCGTGCCGAGGCGGGCGGCGCGGCCTGCTCGCCGGCGTGCGCCTCGCGCATGTAGGTGGCGTCGCGCTCCCTTCGGACCGACTCCCAGGTGGCCCACGCCCCCGCCGGCTCCCGGTCGACGGCGGCGTAGAACTCCCCCTGCTGGGCGAGCAGGAACTCGCCGCGCGTGGAGCCGCCCGCCCTCGCCGCGGCGACCGCCTCGCGCGTGAAGTAGTAGTAGTAGAGATACTCGTTGGGCAGCATGCCGATCGCCTGCAACCAGGGCACGCCGAAGCGCCGGCCCTCCTCGATGCCGCCCAGCCGCACCGGGTCGCCGAGCAGGTCCGGGAGCATGTCCCGACCGTCGACCCGCAGGCCCCGCAGCCACCCGAGGTGGTTCAGCCCGGCATAGTCCACCGAGACGTCCTCGAGCGGGTGGCCGAGCGCGTGCGCCGCCCGCCTCACCAGCCCCAGCGGCGAGTCGCAGATGCCGACGACCCGCTCGCCGAGGACGGTCTGCATGGCCTGGGTCACCAGCCCCGCGGGGTTGGTGAAGTTGACCACCCAGGCCCGCGGCGCGAGCCGGCGCACGCGCTCGGCGACCTCGACGGCAGCCGGCACCGTCCGCAGCCCGTAGGAGACGCCGCCCGCCCCGGTCGTCTCCTGCCCGAGGACCCCGAGGTCCAGCGCCACCCGCTCGTCGGCGGTGCGCCCGGCGACGCCTCCGACCCGGATGGCGCAGAACACGGCGTCCGCCCCGGTCAGGGCCTCGTCGAGCTGCTGCGTCACCGTCAGGCGGGGCGCGTGCCGGCAGCCGGCCGCCTGCTGGGCGAGCACCGTCGAGATCGCCCGCAGCCGGCCGACGTCGAGGTCGTGCAGCACCACCTCGTCGACCAGCGGGTCGGAGCCGTCCGCCAGCAGCGCCCCGTGCACCAGCGGCACGCGGAACCCGCCACCGCCGAGGATCACCAGCCGCACGTGACTCCTCCACCTTCCGGCCGCCCGGGTCGTCCCTGCCGCAGAATGGTCCCATGCCAGAGCGCAGCTTCGACCCGCTGGCGAGCTCCCGCGGGCCGGACGCGCCGGACTTCGACGTCTTCGTCTGGGGGACGGTCTTCCTCGACATCATCTTCGCCGGTATGCCGGCTGCACCGACTGCGGGCACGGAGGTGTGGGCGGAGGGCATGGCCTCGTGCCCCGGCGGTGTCGCCAACCTGGCAGTGGCCGCACAGCGGCTGGGGCTGCACACCTCGCTCGCGGCCGCCTTCAGTGACGACGACTATGGCGACTTCTGCTGGCGGACGCTCGAGGAGCAGGAGGGCATCGACCTGTGTCGGTCGCGGCGGTTTCCTGACTGGCACAGTCCGGTCACCGTCTCGATGTCGGTCAACCGGGACCGCAGCATGGTCTCGCACGGCCATCCCGCGCCGGTCAGCGCGAGCGAGCTGATCGGCATACCGCCACGAGCACGCGCGGTGCTCGTCGACCTCGCCGACACCGAGCCGCCGGGGAGCGTGGCTCCTTCGTGGGTGGAGCGAGCGCGGGCCGAGGGTGCGCTGGTCTTCGCCACCGTCGGTTGGGACCCCGGCGAGCGGTGGGCACCGGAGGTGTTGGATCGGCTGGTCGGCTGCCACACGTTCCTGCCCAACGCCGTGGAGGCGATGGCCTACACGGGCACCTCGAGCTGCCAGGAGGCGCTCTACGCGTTGGCCGACCGGGTGCCGGTGGCGATCGTCACGCAGGGCTCGGAGGGGGCACTCGGCATCGACTCGCTGACGGGTGAGGAGGCGCACGTGCCGGCGCTGCGCGTGCCGGCGCTCGACCCGACCGGCGCCGGGGATGTCTTCGGGGCCGCGATCCTGCTCGGCTCCCTGGCCGGGTGGCCGCTCGTGCACCGGATGTCCTTCGCCAGCCTGTGCGCGGCACTCTCGGTCCAGCAGTACGGCGGGTCGCTCGCGGCCCCGGGCTGGGGCGACGTGCTCGACTGGTGGCACGTCGTGCGCTCCGGAGGACGTGAGGACAGCTACCACCGGTCGCTGCGGCGCCGCTTCGCCTTCCTCGACGACATCACGCCGGACGCGCCGGTGTGCGTGCGGCGGCGGGCGAGCGCCACCATCGCGCGGCGCGGCGACGTCGACGGCCTGCAGTGAGCGGCATACGGCAGCGGACCCCTCGATCCCCCACCCCCTCCTCCCCCCACGCCCGTTCGAGGTAATCGGCCGCGGCATACGGCGGCGGATTACCTCGAACGGGGGTAGGCGGTGACAAGCCGTCGAGGAAGGCCGTCCTCGGAATGCAGCGGAGCGCCCCACGGTTGACGTCGGTTGAATCGTCCACAAACAAGGAGAGCCCCCGTGTCCCGTGCGTTCGAGAGCATTCGAGTCGGCCGCTGGACGCTGCCGCAGCGCTTCGTCATGGCACCGCTCACCCGCAACCGGGCCGGCGCCGGCATGGTGCCGACGGAGCTGGCTGCGCAGTACTACGGCCAGCGCGCCTCGGCCGGGCTCATCATCAGCGAGGGCACCCAGCCGAGCGCCGTCGGCCAGGGCTACCTCGACACGCCGGGCATCCACTCGGCGGAGCAGGCCGCCGGCTGGGCCCGGGTGGCAGGGGCCGTGCACGCCGGGGGCGGCCGCATCGTCGTCCAGCTCATGCACGCGGGCCGCATCGCCCACCCGGACAACAAGGGCGGCCTGGAGACGGTCGCACCCAGCGCCGTCCCCGCGCCCGGCCGCATCGTCACGGCATCCGGCGAGCAGGACCACCCCATCCCGCGCGCCCTCGAGACGGCGGAGCTGCCGACCGTCGCGGCCGACTTCGCCGACGCCGCCCGCAAGGCGGTCGAGGCGGGGCTCGACGGCGTCGAGATCCACGCGGCGAACGGCTACCTGCTGCACCAGTTCCTCGCCCCGTCGAGCAACGTGCGCACCGACGCCTACGGCGGCTCGCCCGCGAACAGGGCGCGCCTCGTCGTCGAGGTGACCCGGGCGGTCGCCGAGGCCATCGGCGCCGACCGCGTCGGCATCCGGATCTCACCGGCGCACAACATCCAGGGCGTCCTCGAGGAAGACGAGCTCGACACCGCGGCCACCTACGACACGCTGGTCGACCAGCTGGCACCGCTCGGGCTGGCCTACCTCAGCATCCTCGGCGACCCGGCGTCCGACCTCGTGCGCACCCTGCGCAAGCGCTTCGGCGGGCCGGTCATCGTCAACAGCGGCTTCGCCGGCACCACCACCCTCGAGCAGGTGGACGGCATCCTCGAGCAGGACCTGGCCGACCTCGTCGCCGTGGGTCGCCTGTTCCTGGCCAACCCCGACCTGCCCCGCCGCTGGCGTGAGGCCCTGCCGCTCAACGAGCCCGACCCGGCCACGTTCTACGGCGGGGGCGCCGAGGGCTACACGGACTACCCGTTCAGCTCGTGAGGCCTCCGGCCTGACCGGCCCGAGGCCGCTCCCACGCCCGCAGCGCGTTGTCGTCCGCCGCCTTCGGATTCCCTGCTGCAGCGCGTCGCCGTGAGGGTCGAGTTTCAAGTGAGTTTCTGGCACAGATGTGTTCACGGTCAGAGAAGAAACTCAGAAGAAACTCCGTTCCCGGCCTCGCCACTCATCGCCTCACCCCGACAGTTTGGAAGCCTGGGCAGAACGGGTCGCATCCGGTCACGTCGACGCCCTGCCGTCCGTCCGCGAAGCACGGCGCCGAGCTGACGATGCCGACGTCACCCTCACCCAGATCCGTCAGCGTCACCACAACGAAGTTGAGGGGTTGGTCCTCGCCGTCCACGGCAGACAACACACGTTGTCGCGCCGCGCCATGGGTGGGGTCAACGGCGTCGAAGGCCGGTCAAGGCGCTGGCGAAAGAGGGCCGACGGACTTCGCGCGCGGGTGGCGCGGCTCCGACAAGGTCGCGGCGTCGGGCGAGTCGTTCTCCAGCGAGTGGGCCGCTCGGTCCGCCGCCGAGAATGTTCGCGACAACGCCGGTAGTGCCACAGGGGCCGCAGCCTGAGCTGGTTTGGGCTGCCAAGGGCCAGGGAGTCTTCGGCAGCCCACATCACACCGGAGCGAGAGCCCGACGGGGGCTCAGCACACACTTCGGCACATGAGCCGGGCACGAAGCCAGCGCAAAACGCAAAGCCCCAGGTCAAGGACCTGGGGCTTTCGTGCGCGAGGGGGGATTTGAACCCCCACGCCCTTGCGGACACTGGCACCTGAAGCCAGCGCGTCTGCCGTTCCGCCACTCGCGCGTCAACAAGGGAACAGTGTGGTGCATGGGTCGCGGCAACGCCAAACCGAGCGGTATGCCGCCGTGCCGGCCCCAGCGCGCGCAGCCGGCGACGATGCGGTCGGCACACGGCCTGCCGTTACGATGAATCGCCAGGACGACAAGGAGCCATGCGTGGGAATTCTCAACCGGGTGGAGCACGGGCTCGCCAAGGCTGTCCACGGTGTCTTCGCCAAGGCGTTCAAGTCCGAGGTCCAGCCGGTCGAGATCGCCTCGGCGATCCGGCGGGCGATGGACGACCGGGCCGCGCTCATCGGGCACGGCCGCACGATGGTGCCCAATCTCTACACCATCGAGCTCAGCCCCACCGACTTCGACCGGCTCCGCGACTTCGAGGCCGACCTCACCGACGACCTGGTGGCCGCCGCCCAGGAGCACGCGGACTCGCAGCGCTACCAGGCCGCCGGGCCGTTCGAGGTGCACCTGCTCGAGGGTGACGGGCTGGAGACCGGCGTCTTCCGGGTGCGCCCCGCGACGGCGCGGCGTCCCGCCCCGGCTGCCCCGCACGAGCCGCCGGCGCCGGCCCGGCCGGCCGACGGACATCCGGCTGGTGTGGGCACGAGGGTCGACGCCGCCCCTGCGGCGCGCCCGGCCCGGGTCAGCCCGGCCGAGCGGCCGTGG
>CALMNV010000278.1 GCA_937873285.1 uncultured Intrasporangium sp.
CGACGGCGTCGACCCGCAGCCCGTCGATGTGGAACTCCTCGAGCCAGTAGACGGCGTTGGCGACGAGGAAGTTGTTGACCTCCGGGCGGCCGAAGTCGAAGACGTGCGTGCCCCAGTCGGGCTGGTCGCCGCGGCGCGGGTCGGGGTGCTCGTAGAGCGGCCGCCCGTCGAAGCGGGCCAAAGCCCACTCGTCGCGCGGGAAGTGCGCGGGGACCCAGTCGAGCAGCACACCGACGCCCGCCTGGTGCAGCCGGTCGACGAGGTAGCGGAACTCGTCGGGCGTGCCGAAGCGGGACGTCGGCGCGTAGTAGCCGGTGACCTGGTAGCCCCAGCTGGGGCCATAGGGGTGCTCCATCACGGGCAGCAGCTCGACGTGGGTGAAGCCGAGGTCGACGACGTAGTTGACGAGGTGCTCGGCGAGCTCGACGTAGCTCAGGCCCTGACGCCACGAGCCGAGGTGCACCTCGTAGACGCTCATCGGCCCGAGGTGCGGGTTCGTGGTGCGCCGCCGCTCCATCCACGCGTCGTCGTCCCACGTGTAGCGCGAGGCGGTGACGACCGAGGCGACCTTGGGCGGCACCTCGGTGCGCCGTGCCATCGGGTCGGACTTGGTGCGCACGACGTCGTCGGCCCCACGGATCGCGAACTGGTAGTTGGCCCCCTCGCCCGCACCCGGCAGGAACAGCTCCCAGAGGCCGGTCCGGCCGAGAGCCCGCATCGGATGCGAGATCCGGTCCCAGCCGTTGAAGTCGCCGATGACGTGGACCGCCTTGGCGTTGGGCGCCCACAGCGCGAACGAGGCGCCGGACACCTCCCCGAGCGGCCCGGTGTAGGTGCGGATGTGGGCGCCGAGGACGGTCCAGAGCTGCTCGTGCCGGCCCTCGTTGATCAGGTGGCGGTCCAGCTCGCCGAGCGTCGGGGCGAACCGGTAGGGGTCGTCCTGCTCGTGCTCGACGCCGTCGTCCCACGTGACGAGCAGGCGGTAGTCGTGGGTGCTGCTCAGTGCCGGCGCGGTGATGGACCACACGCCGCCTCGGACGTGCTCGAGGGAGAGCCGCTCGCCGTTGTCGAGTCGCGCGACCACCGAGCGGGCGAAGGGGCGGTATGCCGTGATCGTCAGGCCACCGGGGCCGAGGTGGTGGCCGAGGAGCTCGTGCGGCTGGCCGCTTCGGCCCTCGAGGAAGGCGGTCAGTGCCACCTCGTCGAGGGTGGAGGAGTGCGGCGGGAGGGTCGTGGTCATCAGAAGCCTTTCTCGTCGAGCAGGCGGTGGACCGCATCGCGCGGGATGGGCACCCACGTGGGGCGGTTGCGGGCCTCGTAGACGACCTCGTAGAGGGCCTTGTCCAGCTCGAGTGCCCGGATGAGCGACTGGGTGTCGGTGTCGAGGGGCCCCGCCACGGCGGCATACCCCTCCAGAAAGGCGCGGCGGCAGTCGCTGGCCCACCCGCTCGCGTCCCGGGAGGGGTCGGCGAGCCCGACCGAGCCGGCGGCGTAGTCGAAGGAGCGCAGCATGCCGGCCACGTCACGGGCGGGCAGGTCGGGCTGGGTGCGCTCCGAGAGCGGACGCAGCGGCTCGCCCTCGAAGTCCAGCGCCACCCAGCCGCGCTCGGTGACGTCGAGGACCTGCCCGAGGTGGTAGTCGCCGTGGATGCGCTGCAGCCGCGGCCACGGCAGCGCCCGCACCTCGTCGAGGACGCGGAGGATGTCGGCCTCGCGAGGGGCCAGCTCGGGGAGGGCGGCCAGTGCCGCAGCGCAGCGCTCGCGCATCGAGCGCACGACGGCCTCCCGGGCCTGCTCGCTCGCCTCCTCGGTGCCCAGGGTGCGGGCGAGGTCGAGGTGGATCTCCGCCGTCACCGTGCCGAGGTCGCGCGCCCGCGGCGTGAAGTCCGTGCCGGTGGACGCCGCGACGAGCGCGACGCGCCAGGCGTCCTCCACGCCGGGGATGAACTCCTGGGCGAACGCCAGGTGACCTTGCGCCGCATCGGCGCCGTCGGGGGTGAGCCACCCGCCGCTGAGGTGCCCGAGGGCCATGGGCACCCGCACGGAGCCGGCCTCGGTGAGCGCGGACTGGACGACGACGTCCGGGTTCTCGCCGTCCTGGACCGTGCGGAACACCTTGACGATGACCGGCTCGGCGGGGCCCCCCTGAGGCGCGGCCATCCGGCAGATGACCGAGGTGTTGGACTGCTCGCCGGTCAGCACGGTCGAGCCCTCCACCACGCCGGTGACCCGACCGGTGGAGGACCCGAGGGCGCGCTGGTTGGACCCGGTGGTGGCCTGCGCCTCGTCGGAGACCCCGGAGGTGAGGATCGTGTGCACCAACGCGCGGACGTATGCCGGGTCGTGCGGGCCGTCGTAGACCCAGCGGGTGCCGAGCACGCTGTGCTCCGTCGTGCCGAGCAGGGCGTGCTCCGCCCCTTCCAGCGGCCGGGCGCGGTAGGTCAGCGGCACCTGGTAGACCACCGGCGGCTGCGCGACGGTGTCGGCGAGCAGCAGGGTCTCGATGCCCACCTCGCCCTCCGGGTCCTCGAAGCGGAACCCGCCGACCCGGTGCAACCGCGGCAGGTGGCCCTTGCCGGCATACCACCGCTGGGCCGGCAGCCAGGCGGTCACCAGGTCGATCTTGCCGGGCTCGAGGGTGGCGCCCTTGTGGATCGTGGCCATCAGACGTGGTCCGCCCCGCCGCGCAGGCGCAGCCAGAAGAAGTCCCGCGACCCCAGGGTCAGGGTCACGCGCCCGTCGTCCGCCACCCACGGGAAGCCGCTGCCACCGAAGAGGTCCACGAGCCGGCGCCCGCGCAGGTGCTCGGGCAGCACCAGCGTCGCCGCCTGCGGCCGGCTCGAGATGTTGTTGACGCACAGCACCGACTCCGCCGGCTCGTCGCCCTCGGCGGGGGCCGACCTCGTGAACGCGAGGATCGCCTCGTTGTCGGCCGGGACGATCGAGAAGTCGCCGACGCCGAAGACCGGGTGTCGGCTGCGGACCTGGAGCATGCCACGGACCCAGTGCAGCAGCGATGAGCTCGACGCCATGGAGGCCTCGACGTTGACGTTGTTGTAGTGGTAGACGAGGCTGCTGATGACCGGCAGGTAGAGCTTGCCCGGCTCCACCGACGAGAAGCCCGCGTTGCGGTCGGGAGTCCACTGCATGGGGGTGCGCACGGCGTCGCGGTCGGTGAGCCAGATGTTGTCGCCCATCCCGATCTCGTCGCCGTAGTAGAGGCACGGAGAGCCGGGCAGCGACAGCACGAGGGCGTGGATGAGCTCGATCTCCGGGCGCGAGTTGTCGAGCAGCGGCGCGAGGCGGCGGCGGATCCCCACGTTGGCGCGCATCCTCGGGTCGGGGGCGTACCAGCCGTACATCGCGACGCGCTCCTCGGGCGTCACCATCTCGAGCGTCAGCTCGTCGTGGTTGCGCAGGAACGTGCCCCACTGGGTGCCCGCGGGGATGTGCGGCGTGGCGGCGAGCACGTTGATGATCGGCGCCGCCTTCTCCTCGCGCAGCGAGTAGTAGAGCCGCGGCATGACCGGGAAGTGGAAGCACATCTGGCACTCCGGGGCCTCCGGGGTGCCGAAGTAGTCGACGACCTCGGCGGGCGGCTGGTTGGCCTCGGCAAGCAGGATGCGGCCCGGGTACTCCTCGTCGACCATGGCCCGCAGGCTGGCGAGGAACTCGTGGGTGCGCGGCAGGTTCTCGCAGTTGGTGCCCTCCTCCTCGAAGAGGTAGGGCACCGCGTCGAGGCGGAAGCCGTCGATGCCGAGGTCCATCCAGAACCGCACGACGTCGAACATCGCGTCCTGGACCGCCGGGTTCTCGAAGTTGAGGTCGGGCTGGTGGGAGAAGAAGCGGTGCCAGAAGAACTGCCGCCGGATCGGGTCGAAGGTCCAGTTGGACACCTCGGTGTCGACGAAGATGACGCGCGCGTCGGCATACCGGTCGTCGGTGTCGGACCACACGTAGAAGTCGCCATAGGGCCCGTCCGGCTGGGCGCGGGAGGCCTGGAACCACGGGTGCTGGTCGCTGGTGTGGTTCATCACGAGGTCGGTGACGATGCGAATCCCGCGCGCGTGCGCCTGCGACACGAGCTCGATGAACTCGGGCAGGGTGCCGAACTCGGGCAGCACCGCCTTGTAGTCGGCGATGTCGTAGCCCCCGTCACGCAGCGGGGACGCGTAGAAGGGCGGCAGCCACAGGCAGTCGATGCCGAGCCACTGGAGGTAGTCGAGCCGTCCGATGAGGCCGGTGAAGTCCCCCGCTCCCGATCCCTTGGAGTCGGAGAACGCCCGCACGAGGACCTCGTAGAACACCGCCTTGCGGAACCACTGCGGGTCATGCTTCAGACCCGGCTGGTTGAGGTTGAGTCCCTGCATCGGGTCAGTGGCTCCTCACGTGAATGATGTGGATGGGCTCGGCGTCGGGACCCAGCCGGACGAAGTTGTCGGCACGCCATTCCCAGCTCTGGTCCGTGATGAGGTCATGGGCTGTGAACGTCGACCACGTCTGCAGCCCGAGCTTTTCCAGGTCGAGGCGCACGAAGGTCTCTCGCGTCGCATGGGGGTCGAGGTTGGCGACCACGACGATGGTGTCGCGCACCCCGCCGACGACCCGGGTCTTGGAGAAGGCGAGGACGTTCTCGTCGTCTGCGTGGTGGAACTCGAGATTGCGCAGCCAGTGCAGGGCCGGGTGCGCCCGCCGGATCTCGTTGATCCGGCGCAGGAAGCCGGCGAGGGACTGGCCGGCTCGGGCCCGCCCCGGCTCGTAGAGATACCACTGCCGGTCCTTGTACTCGTACTTCTCGTTGTCCGCCTGCTCCTCGACCCCAGGGCGGGCGACATCCTCCATGAGCTCGTAGCCGGCGTAGATGCCGTACGTGGGCACCATGGTCGCCGCGAGCGCCGCCCGCAGCTTCCACGCCGTCGGGCCGCCGTACTGCATGTAGGGCGTGAGGATGTCGTGCGTCGTCGGCCAGAAGGACGGGCGCATGTATGCCGCCGCGTCACCGGCGAGCTCGCGACCGTATGCCTCGAGCTCCCACCTGGCGTTGCGCCACGCGTAGTAGGTGTAGCTCTGCTGGAAGCCGGCCATCGCCAGCGCGTGCATCATGGCCGGCTTGGTGAAGGCCTCGGACAGCCAGATCACCTCCGGGTGCTCCTTGGCGACGTCGGCGATCAGCCACTGCCAGAAGGCAACCGGCTTGGTGTGCGGGTTGTCGACCCGGAAGATCCGGATGCCGTGGTCGAGCCAGACCTGGATGACGCGGCGCACCTCGGCGTAGGCGCCTGCCGGGTCGTTGTCGAAGTTGACCGGGTAGATGTCCTGGTACTTCTTCGGGGGGTTCTCGGCATACGCGATGGTGCCGTCGGCCCGCGTCGTGAACAGCTCGGGGTGGGTCGTGACCCACGGGTGGTCTGGGGAGGCCTGCAGGGCGATGTCGAGCGCAACCTCGAGCCCGTTGTGGCGGGCGGTCGCCACGAAGTAGTCGAAGT
>CALMNV010000279.1 GCA_937873285.1 uncultured Intrasporangium sp.
AACTGACCCCTCGACGACCCGCGTCCCGGGCGCAGGCGGGTACGGAACTGACCACTCGACGACCCGGGACCCGGGCGCCGGCGGGTGCGGAACCCGCGGGAGCACGGGTCGTCCGGGGGCCCCGCCGGACGGAGCCCCTGGCGTGTCACTGGAGCCGGTCGAGGATGAGCGCACGAGCTTGGCCCGC
Organism: uncultured Intrasporangium sp.; assembly: GCA_937873285.1. Lineage (GTDB taxonomy): Bacteria > Actinomycetota > Actinomycetes > Actinomycetales > Dermatophilaceae > CALMNV01. The sequence continues at coordinate 188 of CALMNV010000279.1, forward strand.
GTCCGCCCGCCCCTTGAGCTCCTTCATGACCTGGCCGATGAGGGCCCCCGCCGCCTGGACCTTGCCGTCTCGGATCTTCGCCGCCACGTCTGGGTTGGCCGCGATGACCCGGTCGACGACCTCCTCGAGCGCGCCGTCGTCGCGGACCAGCTCCAGGCCCCGCGCATCGGCCACCTCGGTGGGGCTGCCCTCTCCCGCCAGAACGCCGTCGAGCACCTGCCGGGCGAGAGAGTCGTTGAGCCGCCCGGCGGTGACGAGGGCGTCCAGCTCGGCGACGTATGCCGGCGTCAGGCCCACGCGGCGGGCATACGACACGAGGTCCACCGCCTCTGCGTTCGCCCGTCGCGAAGGCTCCCCCAGCCACCACTTGCGGGCCGCCGCCGCGCTCGCCCCGGACGTGACGGTGGCCTCGATCAGCTCGACCGCACCGGCGTTGAGCACGTCACGCATCTCCAGGTCGCTGTAGGCCCAGTCGAGCTGAAGCCGTCTGCGGCGCTCGGCGGGTGGCTCAGGCAAGGTCTGCCGCAGAGCCTCGACGGTCTCCCTCGTCGGCGCGACGGGCACCAGGTCGGGCTCCGGGAAGTAGCGGTAGTCGTCGGCGTCCGACTTGATCCGACCCGCGGTCGTCACGCCGGTGTCCTCGTGCCAGTGCCGCGTCTCCTGCAGGACCGATGCCCCGGCGCCGAGGACGGCTGCCTGCCTCCCGATCTCGTAGCGAACTGCTCGCTCGACCGACCGGAGCGAGTTGACGTTCTTGGTCTCGGTCCGAGTGCCGAGCGGCACCGCGAGCTGGTCCGCGCCCCTCGGGTCGGCGCCAGTCCTGGGCCGCAGCGAGACGTTGGCGTCGCAGCGCATCGAGCCCTGCTCCATCTTGACGTCGCTGACGTCGAGCGCGCGGAGCAGCTCGCGCAGCGTCGCGACGTAGGCCTTGGCCACCTCAGGCGCCCGGCGCCCGGCGCCGACCACCGGCCTGGTGACGATCTCGATGAGCGGAATGCCGGCTCGGTTGTAGTCGACGAGCGAGTGGTCCGCGCCGTGGATGCGCCCGGTCGCCCCGCCGACGTGCAGCGACTTGCCGGTGTCCTCCTCCATGTGCGCCCGCTCGATCTCGACGCGGAAGACCTCGACCCCGCCCGCGCCGTCGTCGACCTCGACGTCGAGGTGGCCGCCGAAGGCGATCGGCTCGTCGTACTGCGACGTCTGGAAGTTCTTCGGCATGTCGGGGTAGAAGTAGTTCTTGCGGGCGAAGCGGCACCAGGAGGCGATCTCGCAGTCGAGGGCAAGCCCGATGCGCATGGCCGACTCGACGGCCTTGGCGTTGACGACCGGCAACGCGCCCGGCAGGCCGAGGCACACCGGGCACACCTGCGAGTTCGGCTCTGTGCCGAAGGTCGTGGCGCAGCCGCAGAACATCTTCGTCGCCGTGTGCAGCTCGACGTGCACCTCGAGCCCGATCACGGGGTCGTAGTGCTCGAGCGCGTCGTCATAGTCGAGCACCGCGTCGCCGAGGTGGGTCGTGGCGGCCATGTCAGGCGTCCTTCCGCAGGGTGGCGACCGGCAGCTCCGGCGCCCGGTCGAGCAGCGGCCCGCCCCACCGGTCGGCGAGCGCCCGCTCCAGGGCCGAGCCCACGGCATACAGCCGCTCGTCGCGCATCGCCGGCGCGAGCACCTGGAAGCCGACCGGCAACCCGTCCTCCTCGGCGAGCCCGGCCGGCAGCGACATGCCGGGCACCCCGGCGAGATTGGCGGGAATCGTGGCGATGTCGTTGAGGTACATGGCGAGCGGGTCGTCGAGCTTGTCCCCGAGCCGAAACGCCGTGGTGGGGGCGGTGGGGCTGACCAGCACGTCGACCTGCTCGAACGCGCGGGCGAAGTCCTGGGCGATGAGGGCGCGGACCTTCTGCGCGGAGCCGTAGTAGGCGTCGTAGTAGCCGGAGCTGAGCGCGTAGGTGCCGAGGATGATCCGCCGCTTCACCTCGTCGCCGAACCCCGCGTCGCGTGAGGCCGCCATGACCTGCTCGGCGCTGGGGTCGTCCACCCCGTCGGGGTGGACGCGCAGGCCGTAGCGCATCGCGTCGAATCGCGCGAGGTTGCTCGAGGCCTCGCTGGGCAGGATGAGGTAGTAGGTCGCGAGCGCGTACTCGAAGCTCGGGCACGACACCTCGACCACCGTCGCGCCGGCGTCGACGAGCAGCTGCACCGACTCCTCGAACCGGGCCCGCACCCCGGCCTGGTAGCCCTCGCCGCCGAGCTCGCGCACGACGCCGATGCGCAGGCCGCGCACGTCGCCGGCGCGCGCCGCCTCGACGACCGGCGGCACGGGCGCGTCGATGCTCGTCGAGTCCCTCGGGTCGTGACCGCCCATGACGGCGTGCAGCAGCGCCGTGTCGAGCACGGTGCGCCCGCACGGCCCGGCCTGGTCGAGCGAGGAGGCGAGCGCCACGAGCCCGTAGCGCGAGACGCCGCCGTAGGTGGGCTTGGTGCCGACCGTGCCGGTGACCGCGGCGGGCTGGCGGATCGAGCCGCCCGTGTCGGTCCCGGTGGCGAGCGGGGCCTGGAAGGACGCGAGCGCCGCGCTGGAGCCGCCTCCGGAGCCGCCCGGGATGCGGTCGAGGTCCCAGGGGTTGCGCGAGGGGCCGTATGCCGAGTGCTCGGTCGAGCTGCCCATGGCGAACTCGTCCATGTTGGTCTTGCCGAGGATCGGCAGGCCAGCGGCCCGCAGCCGGCTCACCACGGTCGCCTCGTAGGGAGGAACCCAGCCCTCGAGGATCCGGCTGCCGCACGTGGTCGGCATGCCCTTGGTCGTCATGACGTCCTTGACCGCGATCGGGACGCCGGCGAGCGGGCCCAGCGGCTCCTTCGACGCTCGCCGCTCGTCCACCTGCCGGGCGGCCGCGAGCGCCCCGTCCGCGTCGACGTGCAGGTAGGCGTGGACGGCGGCGTCGACCTCCGTGATGCGGTCGAGGTGCGCCTGCGTCACCTCCACCGAGCTGACCTGCCGGTCGGCGAGCGCGCGAGCCAGGTGGGCGGCGCTCGCCCTCGTCAGGTCAGGGTGCAGGTCGCTCGTCACGTGTGTCGCCTTCGTCTTGTCAGGTCGGTGTCACTGCGGTTTGGTGTCACGGGGTCTCGGCGGCTGGCCGTATGCCGCCGAGCCGGCCGGGCGGCATACCGCCGTCAGTCCTCGGCGAGGATGCGCGGCACCGAGAAGCGCTGCTGCTCGGCGGCCGGGGCGGCGGCCAGCGCCTCCTGCGGGGTGAGGCCGGGGGTCACCACGTCGGGTCGGGTGACGTTGGTCAGCGGCATCGGGTGCGACATCGGGTCCACGCCCTCGGTGGGCGCCTGCTGGACCGTGGCCACCGACTCCAGGATGACTCCGAGCTCGCCGACCATCCGGTCGAGCTCGGCCGCGCTGAGGTCGATGCGGGCGAGGTCGGCGAGATGGGCCACGTCGGCGCGGGACAGGGACGACATGGCCGTCAGTCTATGGGGCGGGCGCCGCCCGCCCTGAGCGGGCGGTCAGCGCCCCGGGCGCGGAGGGAGCCGGCGCCGGCGCGCCCGGACCGCGCGGCGCACCAGGTTGCGGGCGGTGCCCCACACGCCGTGCCGGAACAACAGGACGATGAGCACGAAGATGGCGCCGGTGATCATGCCGATGCCCTCGAAGCCGGAGGAGGCCAGGTAGTCCTCGAGGCTGACGACGATGCCGGCGCCGACGAGGCCGCCCCACAGGGTGCCGATGCCGCCGAGGACGGTGACGAGCACCACCTTGCCCGACGTGGTCCAGACGAGCTCCTGCAACGAGGCGAAGCCGTGGCTGATGGAGAACACCCCGCCGGCCAGTCCAGCGAGGCCGGCCGAGAGGACGAAGGCGGTGATCTTGTAGCGCTCGACGTCGTAGCCGAGGGCTCGGGCGCGCGCCGGGTTGTCGCGCACGGCCGTGAGGACCCGGCCGAAGGGTGAGTTGACGATCCGCCAGGCGGCGAGGATGCCGAACAGGACCACCACGAGGCCGGCGTAGTAGAAGTAGAACGAGTCGGTCTCGATCGCCTCGATGCCGAAGAAGTTGCGTGGAATTCCCTGCAGCCCGTTCTCGCCGCCGGTGACCTCACGCCACTGGTTGGCGACGAAGTAGAGCATCTGGGCGAAGGCGAGCGTCACCATGGCGAAGTAGATGCCGGTGCGGCGCACGGACAGGTAGCCGATGGGCAGCGCGATCGCCATGGCGAACATCGCCCCGCCGAGGACGGCGACCGGGAAGGGCACCCCGGTCCGGATCGCGATGAGGCCGGTGACGTATGCCGACCCGCCCCAGAAGGCGGCATGGCCGAAGCTGAGCAGGCCGGTGTAGCCGAGAAGCAGGTCCACGCTGATGGCGAACAGGCCCCAGGTCAGGA
>CALMNV010000280.1 GCA_937873285.1 uncultured Intrasporangium sp.
GCTTCGCGTGGACCCGCACCGACGCCGAGCTGCGTGAGTGGTTCGCCGCTGCGTGCGCGGAGCGCGGCCTGGAGGTGACCGAGGACCGGGCCGGCAACCAGTGGGGCTGGCTGGGGGACCCGGACGCCACGCCGGGAGTCGTGCTCGGCTCGCACCTCGACTCGGTCCCCGACGGCGGCGCCTTCGACGGACCCCTCGGCGTGGTGAGCGCCCTGGCCGCGGTCGACGCCCTGCGGGCATCGGGAGTCCGGCCGGATCTGCCGGTCGGCGTGGTCAACTTCGCCGACGAGGAGGGCGCCCGCTTCGGGGTGGCGTGCGCGGGCTCCCGTCTGCTGACCGGCGCCCTGGACGCCGACCGGGCCCGGGCGCTCGTCGACGGCGAGGGCGTCAGCCTGGCCGAGGCCTGGCGCGCCGCGGGCCGCAACCCCGAGGCCATGGGGGCTGACCCGGACGCCCTGCGCCGCGTCGGCTGCTTCGTCGAGCTGCACATCGAGCAGGGCCGGGCCCTCGCCGTGGCCGACGGTGACGGCGAGGCCACGGACCCGCGCCGGGCGGTCGGCATCGGCACCGGCATCTGGCCCCACGGCCGCTGGCGTCTCGAGCTGCCCGGCGAGGCCAACCACGCCGGGACGACGCGGCTGGTGGATCGGCGCGACGCGCTGCTCGCCCTCGCCTCCGTCGTCACCGCCACCCGGACGTATGCCGCCGAGCTGGGCTGCGTGGCCACAGTCGGCAAGGTGTCGGTCGAGCCGGGCGCCGTCAACGCCGTCCCGAGCCGGGCCACCGCGTGGCTCGACGCCAGGGGGGCCGACGAGGACGCCGTGCGCGCCACGGTGCAGCGGGTGCGCTCCGCCGCGGCGGCGCTCGGCGGAGTGACGGCGGAGGAGTCGTGGACCCCGCCGACCCGGTTCGACCCGGGCCTGGTCTCCACGCTGCGCGGCATCCTGCCCGACGCACCCCTGCTCGACACCGGCGCAGGCCATGACGCCGGGGTGCTCGCCGGTGCCGGCATACCGACGGCCATGCTCTTCGTGCGCAACCCGACCGGAATCTCCCATTCGCCCCGGGAGCACGCGCGGGTGCGCGACTGCCACGATGGCCTGGCAGCCCTCACCGCCGTGGCCTCGGGGCTCTGCACCCGGAAGGACCCCTCGTCATGACCGCATACTGGTGCGAGACCGCCTGGCTGACCGGTGGGCTGGCCCGCCGGGTGAGGATGGTCGTCGGGGGTGGGACGATCCGCCAGCTGGAGGTCGACGTCGCGCCGCAGCCCGAGGACGTGCGCCTGACTGGGGTGACGCTGCCCGGCATGGCCAACACCCACAGCCACGTCTTCCACCGGGCGCTGCGGGGTCGGGTCAACGGCACCGGTGGCAACTTCTGGAGCTGGCGGGAGCAGATGTATGCCGTGGCCGCGGAGCTCAACCCGGACACCTACCTCATGCTCGCACGGGCGGTCTTCGCCGAGATGGTGCTCGCCGGCTTCACGCTCGTGGGCGAGTTCCACTACGTGCACCACCGCCCGGGCGGCAAGCCGTTCGGCGACCCGAACGTCATGGGGCTCGCGCTGCGCCAGGCGGCCGAGGATGCCGGGATCCGGATGACGCTGCTCGACACCTGCTATCTCGAGGGCGGTCTGAGCGGCGCAGGCCACGTCGAGCTGCACCCGGGGCAGCGTCGCTTCAGCGACGGCACCGTCGACGCGTGGGCGGCCCGGATGTCGGCGCGCCGCCCCGAGAGCGACCGGGTCCGTCTCGGCGCGGCGATCCACTCGGTCCGGGCCGTGCGTCGGGAGGACCTGCCCAAGGTCGTGGCGGCCGCGAAGGGCCTGCCGCTGCACGTGCACCTGTCCGAGCAGCATGGGGAGAACCACGCGTGCCGGCTCTTCTACGGCTGCACGCCCACCGAGCTGCTCGACGAGGCGGGCGCGCTCGGCGGCCATGTCACCGCCATCCATGCCACCCATGCGACGGAGCGCGACGTGGAGCTGCTCGGCGGCACCGGCACCGGCGCCTGCTTCTGCCCCACGACGGAGCGCGACCTCGCGGACGGCATCGGCCCGGCCCGGGCGCTCTCCGACGCCGGCGCGACCCTCAGCCTCGGCTCCGACCAGCACGTCGTCATCGACCCGTTCGAGGAGCTGCGCGGAGTCGAGATGCACGAGCGGCTGCTGACCAACGAGCGGGACCGCTTCTCGGCCACCGACCTCGTCCACGCGGCGACGTTCAACGGCTACCGGGCTCTGGGGTGGTCCGACGGGGGACACCTGTCCAAGGGAGCGCTGGCCGACTTCATCACCGTGCGCGCCGACACGGTCAACACGGCCGGGTCGCGCCCCGAGCAGATCGTCTACTCGTGCGTGGCGTCCGACGTCTCGACCGTCGTGGTGGGCGGGGACGTCGTCGTGTCCGAGGGTCGGCACCGGCTCGGCGACGTCGGGCGGCTGCTCGGCGGCGCCATCGAGCGTGTCGTGGGCGGCCCGGCGTCGTGACCTCGAGCACGCTCGTCACCGGCATCCCGGAGCTGACGACCAACGACCCGGAGCAGGGCGCCGGGCAGCGAGATCCCGGGGACCGGCTGCTCGGCATCGTCCGCGACGCGGCGCTCGTCGTGCGCGGCGGGATCGTCGCGTGGGTCGGCCCGGCGGCTCACGCGCCGGCGGCCGACGCGCGCGTGGACCTCGGTGGCCGAGCCGTGCTGCCGGGCTTCGTCGACTCGCACACCCACCTGGTCTTCGCCGGCGACCGGTCCGCGGAGTTCGCGGCCCGGATGGCCGGGGTGCCCTACGACGGGGCCGGGATCGGGTCGACGGTCGCGGCGACGCGCGCCGCGCCGGACGAGGTGCTGCGCGCCCTGGTGAGGCGGCGGATCGCGGAGCTGCGCGCTCAGGGCACGACGACTGTCGAGATCAAGAGCGGCTATGGGCTGACGCTGGAGGACGAACTGCGCTGCCTGCGGATCGCCCGCGAGGTGACGCCGCACACCACCTTCCTCGGCGCCCATGTCGTGCCGCCGGAGTATGCCGCCGACCGGGAGGGCTACGTCGAGCTCGTCACCGGGCCGATGCTGGACGCGGTCGCGGGCACCGGGGGGCGCAGGCTCGCGGCATACATCGACGTCTTCTGCGAGCCCGGCAGCCGGCATGCCTTCGACGGCGAGGAGGCCCGCGCCGTGCTCGAGGCCGGCCGGCGCGTCGGGCTCGGGCTGCGGGTGCACGGCAATCAGCTGGGCTCCGGGCCCGGCGTGCAGCTGGCGTGCGAGCTGGGGGCGGCGAGCGTCGACCACTGCACTCACCTCGACGACTCGGATGTCGAGGCCCTGGCGGCAGCCCGCGGCACGACCGTCGCCACGTTGCTGCCGGGCGTGGAGTTCTCCACGCGCTCGCCCTACCCCGACGCACGACGGCTGCTCGACGCCGGTGCCGACGTGGCGCTGGCCTCGGACTGCAACCCGGGCACCTGCTACACCTCGTCGATGCCGTTCGTCATCGCGCTCGCGGTGCGTGAGCTGGGCATGACCCCGGCCGAGGCCGTGCACGCGGCCACGGCGGCGGCAGCCCGCTCGCTCGGGCTCGACCGCCGGGTGGCGGTCGGCTGCCCTGCGGAGCTTGCCGTGCTGGACGCGCCGAGCCACCTGCACCTGGCCTACCGCCCAGGCGTGCCGATCGCCCGGGCGCTCGAGCTCTCAGCCGCCTGACGCCGGCGGACGGCTGGCCCCTCGGGCCGGGCCGATGCGCAGCACCGCACCCGGGCCTGGATAGATCAGGCCGGTGTGCCCGCCCGCCCACTGCACGACGTAGGGGGGCCCGCCGTCCTGTCCACGCACCTCGAGGATCTCGCCCTCACGGGTGGGGTCGTCGACGTGCTCAGCGGCCAGCACGATCTGGTCCCCGATCTGCGCTCTCATCGCACACCTGCCTCACTTCGCGTCCTCGTCCAGCTCACCTCCAAGCACACCACCCGGCGCCGGCGCCGACAAGAGGTCACCGGGGCCTCTCGCGCAGGCCCCCGGCGCAGGCCCCCGGCGCGCGCTACGACACTGCTCCGGATTCCGGAGCAGTGTCGTAGCGCCGAGTGAGGCGGCGTCGCCCGGCGACGGCAGGAGAAAGGCCGGCGGCGACCGCGGAGCGCACTCTGCAGGCAGGTCGGCTAAAGGCGCCGCGTGCGAGGGGCGACCCTTCGGCGCTCAGGCCGTGCTGGCCCGCCGGCCCACCTGGCTCTGCCGCCTCTTCTGGATCTTCTTCTCGCGGCGGCTGAGCTTGGGCTCCAGACTCTTGGGCAGATGCCCGGTCGACTCGCGGTAGTACTCGATCGCGCGGCGCTCGGCGGCCACCTTGGCGGCCGCGACGAGCATCGAGGACAGCGCGGTGTAGACGATCAGGTCGCGGGTCTGGTCCTTCGCGTAGTTCGTCTTCAGCGGGATGGGGCGCCCGGTCACGACCCGCCAGCCGCCGTCGAGCACGGTGTTGGCGGCCTTGACCGCCAACAGCGTGGTGCCCGTGTTGACCAGCTTCCAGACGACTGCGCTCACGACGCCCTCCCGCTCGATGTCCGCCTGACCCTGCCCGGGCTCGTCCGGCCCGGCCCTGCCTTGACTCTCGCACGCCGGACGTGCTAATGTCGTCTTTGGGCGCTTCGTGTGCGCCGCCAACTCCACAGCACCACCCAATTCACGACAGGGGAGCGCGTCAGCGCTGAGAGTGCGGCCCCGCCGCAGACCCTCGAACCTGCTCCGGCTAGCACCGGCGAAGGAAGTCGGGACCATCTCAGGACAGTGTCGGCATACGTCGTATGCCGCCGTGTGCCCTCCCCGAGGTATCCGCTCTGAGGAACCCGGGAGCCCAACCATGAACAGCCACTCCTCGCCCGCCACCGCCGACGACGCGAGGGCGCCCGAGCCGGCCCGCTCCGTCCGTGCCAGCGGGCGCCTCACCCACTGGCGCACTCTCGACCTGGTCACCTGCGCCTTCCTCGGCGTCGCCTTCGGCGTCGCCTACTGGGGCTGGGGGCTGGCCTACGCCGTGCCGTCCAACGCCGTCTCGGCCGGGTTCCCCCCGCTCGGAGCCCTGTTCAACTGGCCCTGGCTGGTCGCCGGCATCGTCGGCGCGCTCATCATCCGGCGCCCGGGGGCGGCGGTCTTCACCGAGCTGCTCGCCGCCGTCGTGTCCGCGCTCATCGGCACCCAGTGGGGCATCACCACCCTGGTCTCCGGCCTCGTCCAGGGCATCGGTGTCGAGCTGGGCTTCGCGGTCTTCGGCTACCAGCTGTTCCGCTGGGCGCCGCTGCTCCTCGGAGGCTTCCTCGGCGGCGCACTCGAGGCGGTCTACGAGTGGTACTCCTACTGGACCGACTGGGACCTCGGCTACAAGCTGGTCTATCTGCTCCTCCTCGGCGGCTCGGTCGCGGTCTTCGGCTCGCTCCTTGCCCTGGGTCTGACGCGAGCGCTGGTCACAGCCGGCGCACTGAGCGCGTTCCCACCGGGCCAGGAGGCGCGGGAGCGGTCCGCTGTCTGACCCGGTGCGCACCGGGCCCCGCGTGTCGGCGTGTCCCGCGCCCGGTGCTGCCGGTGGTCGGGCGCGAGGCCAGGGCTCCGGTGCGGCGGTCGTCGTGCGGGACCTCGGCTGGCGGCCGTTCGGGCGGGTGCGTCCAGTGCTCTCGCACCTGCACCTGAGCATCCGTCCCGGCGAGCGGGTGCTGCTCGCCGGGCCCAGCGGCTCCGGCAAGTCGACGCTGCTGCGCGCGCTCGCGGGGGTCCGCCCCACGGTCGCCGCCGGCGGCCCGCCCGCCGCCTTCACGCGCGCCGGTCGGGAGCCGCAGCAGGTGCCGGGGGCGGTGGGCCTCGTCCTGCAGGACCCCGGCGCCGGGGTCGTGGCCTCCACGCTGGGCCGGGATGTCGCCTTCGGGCTGGAGAACGTGCAGGTGCCTCCGGCAGAGATGCCGTGCCGGGTGGCCGCCGCGCTCGCGGAGGTCGGCCTGTCGATGGCGGCGGACAGCCCCCCGGCCACCTTGAGCGGCGGGGAGCTGCAGCGGCTGTCCCTCGCGGGAGCGCTGGCCCTCGAGCCGCGCCTGCTGCTCCTCGACGAGCCGACCGCGATGCTCGACGCCGAGACGGCCGCGACCGTCCGCTCCGTCGTCGCCGAGGTCGTCGCCCGTCGAGGCCTGACGCTCGTCGTCGTCGAGCATCGCCTGGAGGGGTGGCTCGACCTCGTGGACCGGCTGATCGTGCTCGACGTGGACGGTGCGCTCGTCGCCGACGGGCCCCCGGGTGACGTGCTGCGCGACCACGCGGACGTGTTGACGGCCCAGGGCATCTGGGCACCAGGCGCACCGGAGCCCGAGCCGCTGCGGCTCGACCTGCCACCGCTGCCGCCGCCGGCGACGTCGCCGCTGCCGGCTCCCGTGCCGGCGGCTGCCACTGCCGAGGCCGTCACCGTGGTCCACCGCAGCCGGCGCCTCGGTCAGCCGGCACGCGCCACCGTCGCCGTGCGGGACGTCGACCTGACAGTGCGGCCGGCGGAGTCTCTGGCCCTCGTCGGTCCGAGCGGATCCGGCAAGTCCTCGCTCCTGCTGGCCCTGGGCGGCCTCGTGGCACCGGCCGCCGGCACTGTCACGCTGTCGGGCAGCCCGGGCGCCGCGCCCCACGAGCTGCCCTCGACCGAGCTGGCTCGCCGCGTGGCGTGGGTGCCGCAGCGCGCCGCCACGACCCTGGTCGGGCGCACTGTGCGTGACGAGCTCCTGACCACTCCACGAGCTCTCGGCCTGGACCCGGCGGCCGTGGCGGACCGGGCCGACCGGCTGCTGACGGCGCTCGGGCTCGCCTCCCTCGCGGCGGCCGATCCCCGCACCCTCTCCGGTGGCGAGCAGCGCCGGCTCGCCGTGGCGGTCGCCGTGCTGCACGCGCCAGGCCTGCTCCTCGCCGACGAGCCGACCGTGGGCCAGGACCGGCACACGTGGGCAGCCGTGATGGGGGTGCTCGAGCACGCGCGTCGTGAGGGCGGCGGCGTCGTCGTCGCCACGCACGACCCTGGCGTGCTCGCCTGGGCGCGCCGCACCGTCCGGCTGGTCGGTGGCGGCCA
>CALMNV010000281.1 GCA_937873285.1 uncultured Intrasporangium sp.
CCGTCCGTTGCAGTCGGGACAACGCAGATACACGTCCGAAAGAAACTGCATTTCGACGTGCTCGAAGCCGTTGCCGCTGCACGTGGGGCAGCGGCCATTCCCCGAGTTGAAGCTGAAAGTGCCCGCGGTGTAAGCGCGCTCTTTCGCGAGCGGCTGCTGCACGTAGAGCTTGCGGATCGCGTCGAACGCGCCCACGTAGCTCGCGGGGTTCGAGCGGGTGGTGCGCCCGATCGGCGACTGATCGACGAGCACGATCTCGCCGATATGCTCGTGTCCCGCGAGCGATACGTGCGCGCCCGGCGTCTCCGTGGGCTTGCCCTTCGCCTTCAGGAGCGCTGCGTGCAGCACCACCATGAAGGGGTAGTGGCCCTGTCCACGCTCGGAGCCGCCGCGGGCGAGCGCCCATCGGACGTGCCGCCGAGACAGGACCAGCTCGGCGACCCGCTCGACCCCCACGGCGAGGATGAGGGCCGCGAAGAGCCAGGCGGAGAGCGGTCCCACGGTCATCGGCCAGCTCGCAGCAGCACGAGCTCCAGGCAGAACCCGGGCCCCATGGCCAGCAGCAGCCCGTGCGAGCCGGGCTCGGGGGGCCGGTCGCGGAGCGTGTCGGCGAGCACGTGCAGCACCGACGCGGAGGACAGGTTGCCCACGAGGTCGAGGGAGCGCCACGTCACCCCGAGCGACTCGGTCGGCACCTCGAGGGCCTCGGCGAGCGCGTCGAGGACCTTGGGGCCGCCGGGGTGTGCGACCCACCACGCGATGTCGCTCCGGGTCAGCCCATGCGCGGCGAGGAAACCGTCGACGTCGCCACGGACGTTGGCGCGCACGAGGTCCGGCACCTCCGCGCCGAGCACGATCCGCAGGCCGCTCGCCCCGACGTCCCAGCCCATGGCGCGCTCCGTGTCGGCATAGAGCCGGCTCCGGCTGGCGAGCACGCGCGGCACCGGCCGGCCGGACGCCGCGTTCGCGGGCTCGGCGCAGCCGGCGCCCGTCATGACCACCGCGGCGGCACCGTCACCGAACAGCCCGCTCGCGACGAGGTTGGCGACGGAGGCGTCGTCGCGCTGGAGGGTGAGGCTGCACAGCTCGACGGCGAGCAGCACCGCCACGTCGTGCGGATGTCCGATCAGGTGGTCGTGGACCCGCGCGACCCCGGCCGCCCCGGCGACGCAGCCGAGCCCGACGAGCGGCACCCGCTTGACGTCGGGCCGCAGCCCGATGACCCCGGCGATGCGGGCGTCGAGGGACGGCACCGCCAGCCCCGTGATCGTCGTCGACACGATGAGGTCCACGTCCTCGGGTGTCATGCCCGCCTCGTCGAGGGCCTCCGTCACGGCGCGTGCACCGAGCTCGACAGCGACCCGGAGGAACTCGTCGTTGGCCGCGCCGAAGTCGGCGAGGGCGGCATACCGCTCAAGCGGCAGCGCGAGGTGCCGCTGGCTCACGCCCGCGTTGGCGTGCAACCGCTCAAGCAGGGGACGGTCGACGCCGCTCGGCGCCACCAGCTCGGCGAACCACTGGGTCACCTCCGCCTGCGCGTAGCGGTGCTCGGGGAGGACACCGCGGACGGAGACGACGTGGGACATGGGGAACACCATAGGCAGAGGGCACCAGCTGCAACGGGCACCAGCGGCGCCAGGACGTCAGTGGCGCCGGGGCGCGGGTGGGCGGGCCCTACGCTCGGCGGACGGGCCCTACGCTCGGCGAGTGCCGATCTGCCGGAGCGTGGGCGCGCTGGCCCGCGCGTGCCACCCGGGTCCCACGCTCGCGGTCACGACCTTGACCGCGCTGCTCGCCGCCTCGGCCGGGCACGGGCTCGCCACCGCCCTCCTCGTGACCAGCGCGGTCTTCGCCGGGCAGCTGAGCATCGGCTGGTCCAACGACCTCATCGACGAGCGCCGCGACCGACAGGTTGGACGGCTCGACAAGCCGGTCGCCCGCGGTGACGTGTCGGCGCGGCTGGTGCGCCGCGCGGTGGCGGTGGCCCTGGTGGCGTGCCTCGTGCTCTCTGTGGCGGTCGGCCTACCCGCCGCGGCAGTGCATCTGGGCCTCGGAGTCGCGTGGGGGTGGGCCTACAACCTCGGTCTGAAGCGGACCGTGCTCTCCCCCGTGCCCTATGCGGTGGCTTTCGGCGCGCTGCCTGCCGTCGTCTGGCTCGCCCTTCCGTCCCGCTCCTGGCCCCCGGGCTGGATCGTCGTCACCGGTGCGCTCCTCGGCGTGGGCGCCCACCTGCTCAACGCCCTTCCCGACCTCGCCGACGACGTGGCGACGGGTGTGCGGGGGCTGCCACACCGGCTGGGCGGCCGGGCCGTGCGATGGCTGGCTCCGCTCGTGCTCCTCGCCGGCTCTCTCGTCACGATCGTGGGGCCGGCCGGTCTCACGGGGGTGACTGCCGGCGGCCTGGTGGTGCTCGCCCTGTCCGTCGCCTTGGCGGCGGTCGCGCTGGTCGGC
>CALMNV010000282.1 GCA_937873285.1 uncultured Intrasporangium sp.
CGCCGAGCCGGACTACCAGTGGGCCCGGACGGTCGAGGCGGTGACCCGGCTCATCCGGGCGCTCGGTGTCACGCTCACGGTCTCCGTGCACGGCATACCGATGGCCGTCCCGCACACTCGGCCGCTCGGTGTGACGAGCCACGGCACCAACCCGGACCTCGTCTCCGACAACGACCCCGTGTTCGGCTCGGTCCAGGTGCCTGCGAGCTTCGCGTCCCTGCTGGAATACCGGCTCGGCGAGGCCGGGCACGACGCGATCGGCTTCGCGGTGCACGTGCCCCACTACCTGGGCCCCAGCGAGTTCGCCGACGCCGCGGTGCTCGGGCTCGAGCGGCTGCGCAGCGCGACTGGGCTCGACCTCGAGGTCGCCGCTCTCGAGGCGGCGGCCGGCCGCGGCCGAGCCGAGATCAAGCGCCAGATGGACGAGTCGGAGGAGGTGGCGGCGGTGGTCCACGCGCTGGAGCGGCAGTACGACACGTATCTGGAGGGGCTACGCCAGCGTGGTGCCCTGGCCACCGACCTCGGGGACCTGCCGACCGCCGACGAGCTCGGCGCCCAGTTCGAGGCCTTCCTCAAGGACGTGACGCAGGACGGGCCCGGCGAAGGTGGCGACGCGGCAGCCGGTCGCGGAGCGTAGGCGCCCAGCCCGTGGTGGCAGTCTTTGGTGGGCAGCCGGTCAGCCCTTCGCCTCGCTCCAACGTCGGATGATGCTGGTGTCCGCCACGAAGCGGACCTCCTCGCTGCCGGCCCATCCCCGCACCGCGACGGCGAGCGACTCCTCGAGCGCCCGGGCCGCTGCCTCGGCGGCGACCTGGGGGACGTGGACCAGCAGCTCGTCGTGCAGGCACAGCACGATCTGGCCGCCCAGCGGCCGCACCGCCCACCGCACCGTGGCCGCCCACGCCTTGAACAGCTCGGCGGCCGAGCCTTGGACCACCGCGTTGCGGGCGTAGCGGGCCCTGGCGGCCGCGCCGTCGTCACCCGGCTGACGTGCTGAGCCGGGAGCGGGCGGCGAGACGTCGAGGTCATCCAGCGAAGCGTCCCCGCTTGAAGGCGCCGCCGACAGGGCGGTCCGGCCGAGCGGAATGAGCCGGCCGCCGTGCGTGCCGACGGACCCGCCGTCGGCGGCGGCGGCATACGCCCGGTCGAGCAGGCCCATCGCGACGGGGTAGGCCCGCTCGAGGTCGCGCAGCGCCTCGCCTGCCGCTCCGGAGCGCTGGCCGTACATCGCGGCGAGCACCGCGATCTTGGCGCGGGGCCGGTCGACGCCGAGCTTGGCCGCGACCGGCGCATAGAGGTCGTCGCTGCGGGTCGCCTCCGCGAGCGCCCGGTCTCCGCTCACCACTGCGAGCACGCGCGGCTCGACCTGCCCGAGGTCGGCTCGCACGAACACGTGCCCCGGCTCGGCGCGCACCGCGGGCCGTAGGGGAGCGGGCAGGTTGTGCAGCCCGTGCTGGGCCGTCATCCGCCCCGCCCCGCCGTCGCACGCGCTCCACGAGCCGCGCAGCCGGCCGTCGGCGCCGACGTGCTCGTCGAGCCACCGGTAGCCGTAGGTCGTGGCCATCCGCTCCTGCTTGCGCCAGCGCAGCAGCGCGTCGACGACGGCGTGGGCGTGCCGGTATGGCTCGAGCACGCCCGCCCGGGTGCTGCTCACCTGCACACCGACCGAGGCGAGCAGCTGCCGGACGGCGCCGGGGCTGCGCAGGTCGGTGTCCTCTCGGCCAGGGGTATGCCGCAGCACGGCACGGTCCCGCTCGGCCCGCAGCCGGGCGGCGTCGGCCTCGCCCGTGGGCCGGGGCCCGGCCGCCGCGGCGATGAGGTCCTCGGCGGCCAGCCGGTCCAGGGGCAGCCCGTCGCGTTCGAGCTCGAGACAGAGCACCGCGGCGGCCGACTCCGACCAGGCGCTGCGCTGCAGCCGGTCGCCGCTGCGACCCCCTCGCCGCCGCAGCGCATCGGCCTGGTGTGCCTGGCACCGCAGGGCGAGCTGCCCCAGCAGTCGCAGCCGCTCGTCGGTGGTCGGCCACGACGTCAGAGCCTCGGGCCGCAGGTGACCGTCGGGCTGCAGCACGTGATCGCCCGAGTCGTCAGCAGGTGCCGACGCGGCCGCATCGAAGAGGTCGGCCTCGAAGCCCGCGAGCCGGGGTCGAGCCGGGAGGGGGACCTTGTCCAGCGGCAGGCCGCTGCTGGCGGCCCACACGTGCCCGGGCGAGGCGCGCCAGCCACCGTGGATCAGCCGGTGGGCCTCGGCCAGGTCCCACGTGCGGTCCACCGCCACCCGGGCGGCAACCGCGTCGAGCAGCCCAAGACGGGCCGACCAGACCACCCAGCGTGCGGGCTGAAGGTGCGCCAGCTCGGAGACGAGCGCGGGCACCCCCGCGCGGGGACAGCCACGCTCGATGCCCGGCCCGACGGCATACGCCCGGCGCGGCCCGACCACGAGGGCGACGAGGGGGGTGTCGGCCGCCGGCCGCGGCACCCCCGCATCACGCACGGTCACCACCAGCTCGGCCGCCCGGGCCGCGTCTCACGTCACGGCCCGGGCCATGCGGGCCACCGCCTCGGCCAGCACGTCGGGCGAGGTGGCCAGGTTGAGCCGGGCGTGTCCGATCCCGGCCGCGCCGTAGCGGGGGCCGGGCGAGAGGGCCACGCTGCCGCGCTCCCGAAACACGACTGCAGGGTCGTCGCCGAGACCGAGCCCGCGGCAGTCCAGCCACGCCAGGTAGGTGGCCTCCGGCGGCCGGTATCGGATGTCGGGCAGATGCTGCGCGAGCAGCCGCTCGAGCAGCCTCCGGTTGGCGTCCACCTCGCGGCGCAGCTGGGCGAGCCACTTCCGGCCGTCGTCGTAGGCCGCCGTCTGGGCCAGCACGCCGAGATGGGTCGCCGAGTGCGTGTGCCACGGATGCAGGAGGCGCAGGTCGCCGGCCGCGTCGGCACCGGCGACGAGGACGGCGGCCTTGAGCCCGGCGAGGTTCCACGCCTTGGACGCCGACGTCACGGTGAAGGCATCCTCCGACCCCGGCACGCGCAGATAGGGGGTGAATCCGGCCGGTTCGTGCACCAGTGGGGCGTGGATCTCGTCGGAGACCACCCGCACCCCGTGCTGGCGGGCGAGTGCGGCGACCGCGGCGAGCTCTGCGGGTGTCGGCACAGTGCCGGTCGGGTTGTGCGGGTTGCACAGCACGTATGCCGCGCGCTGGCCCCCCGCCGTCGCGTCGCGGAAGGCGGCGGCGAGGACGTCGAGGTCGAGCCGGCCGGTCTCGCCGAGCGGCGCCTCGAGTGGCCTGCGCCCGATGGCATCGACGGCGGAGAAGAAGGCGTCGTAGCCAGGCGTGCTGAGCACGACCGGGCCCTCGTCATCGGTGAGCAGGCGCAGCAGCTCGGACAGGCCACCGATCACGTCGCGGACGACGGCGACCAGCGCGGGGTCCGGCTCCCAGCGCCACTCGTCGCGGGCAAAACGGACGAAGGCGGCGGCATACGGCTGCGGCCAGGCATATCCGGTGTCGCCGCGACGCATGGCGCTGGTCACCGCCTCCACCACCGCTGGGCACGGCTCGGCGTCCATCTCGGCCACCCAGAGCGGCAGGACGTCGGCCGGATACAGGCGCCACTTCAGGCTCGTGCGCGATCGACGCAGCTCGTCCTCGGATCCGTCGAGGAGCCGGTGGGAGAGCATGGGCAGACTCTAGGAGACGACGCCGACATCCTGCGTCGGCCGCCCGACGGGCCGCAGGGCGTGTCGGCGCTTCCCGTGGCATAGGTTCTACGGTGGCGGCAACGAGAGGAGCAGTGGTGGGCATCTTCGGACGAGAGTTCGGATCTGGGAAGCAGGACGCCGGGGCGACCCCGGCATCGGTCGGCTCCTCCGGGGCGGCGACCCAGCTGGTCCGGCGGCTGCTCGACGTCGGCATCGACGGGCGGGGCCCTTTCCGCTCCGCCTCGCAGGTGGCTGAGTCGGCGCTGCAGCGGGCGCGCGGCGACGTGGAGGAGGCCATCCGTATCGTGCGCCGCGACCACCGCCGGCTCGCGGCGGTCGGTGGCTTCGGGACCGGCCTCGGCGGCTTCTTCACCATGCCGGTGTCGCTGCCGGCCAACGTCGTGGAGTTCTACCTGCTCGCGACCCGGCTGACGGCGGCCACCGCGCGCCTACGTGGCCACGACCTCGACGCGCCGCAGGTGCGCACCGCGATCCTGCTCACGCTCGTAGGGGGCGGCGCTGAGGAGTGGCTCCTCCCGGCCGGGCTTCGGGTGGCGCCGGGGGGTCGGCTGGTTGCGCTTGCCGGTGAGCGGCTGCCGGCGCCGGCGCTCATGGTGGTGAACAAGGCCGTCGCGTTCCGTCTGCTTGGCCGGTTGGGTCAGGGGGCATTCGCCCGGCTGGGCCGCGCGGTGCCACTCGTCGGGGGGCTCGCCGGCGCCGCGCTCGATGCCTACCTCCTCGGCCGCATCGCCACGTCCGCGGCCAAGGAGTTCCCGCCCGCCTCGAAGCGGTTGGGCGCGTGACGGCGGCGCCGGTGAGGCTGCGTCGGGGATGAGCCGTCTCAAGCTCTTCACGACGGTCGCGGCCGTGCTGCGGATGGCCGGCCGACCGGGCGCTCCGGGTATTTCCGAGCGGGTCGACGCCCTGCCGCGGCTGGTGCGGGCGACCGTCGACGGGTCGTATGCCGGGACCACCGTCAAGCGGTTGGGTCTGGTCGTCGCCGCGGTGGCCTATGTCGCCTCCCCCGTGGACCTGCTTCCGGAGGCGCTGATGCCTGTGCTCGGCATGGCGGACGACGCCGTCGTCGCGTCGTGGGCGATCAAGGCGCTTCTCGAGGAGACCGACCGCTTCCTTGCCTGGGAGCTCGGCCAGGGACGAAGGCCGGGCCGCACGGTGGTGCCCGGCACGGTCGTCGGCGAGCCCCCCGCCCCGCAGCAGCGGGCGAACGCCGCGGGGGAGCGGGACGCGCCGCCCGCCGCGGGCCTCCGCGAGGCGGCGACCACCTATCTCCTGGAGTCGGTCCGGCGGCGGCTCGAGCGCTGACACTCGGGCGGCGAGCCTGCGGATGTCCACAGGCCTGCTTGTCGACGTTCGCGCTGTCCACCGGTGCGACGGTCGGCCTGTCCCGCGGGGCGCCGGGTGGCCAGGCTCGGGACGTGGAGAAGATCTCGGTCAGCGGGCCCGACCAGCTGCTGGCGGTGCTGCCCTACCAGCTTGGCTTCCAGCCCCGCAGCAGTGTCGTGATCGCGTGCTTCAGAGGCAGGCGCATGGAGCTCGTGGCCCGGCTCGACGCGGTCCCAGACCCGGCCGCGGCCGTCGCGGCAGCCGAGGTCCTGCCGCCATTGCTGCACGAGGCCCCGGACTGGGTCCTTCTCGTCGGCTACGAGGAGCAGCCGGGCGAGTGCCTGCCGCTGTCCCAGGCCCTTGCCGCCGCCCTGCGGCGGGAAGGCATCGAGATCGGCCAGCGCGTCGTCGTGCGGGCCGGTCGCTGGTTCTGCCTCAGCTGCGAGGACTGCCCCGCCGACGGCACACCGCTGCTGCGCGACGCCGACGTGCCGGGACTGGCGGGATATGTCGGCCTCGGGCGGTCGGTGCTGCCGGGCCGCGACGACCTCGGCGCCCTCGTTCGGCCCGCATCCTCCCGAGACGCTCGCGGAGCGGAGCTCGGAGAGCAGGTGCAGGCATGGCAGCGCCGACTCTCCAACGCGCACGCCGACTATCGCGCCTGGCAGGCGGCTCGGTGGGATCGCGCCTTCCATGACGAGGTGTTGGCCGGGAACGCCGGGAACGCCGGGACCGCCGGGAACGCCGGGAACGCCGGGAACGCCGGGAACGCCGGGAACGCCGGGAACGCCGATGACCTCGTCCGCGCCGAGCCGGCCAGCGGTTCACAGCCGAAGGGCCCGGCCCGACCCACCGACCTGCAGCGGCTGCTCGGAGAGGCTCTGCGGACGTGGAGGCTGCTTCTCGACGGGCGGCTCGACCGCCTGCTCGCGCTGTCTCCCGGCGGCCCCTTCGTGGTGGAAGGGGGCCCGGGACTCGGCGCAGGGGGAGGGGGCACCCGCGACGGCGGCTGCAGCCCGGGCTCGGATGCTGCCCATCTCGCCGTGCTGGTCGGCTCGCTGCGGCATCACGGGCTGCGAGACGCGCTCATCGCCTGGCTGTGCCCCGGCACTCTGGGCAGAGAGGCGCTCGACCCGGACGTCGCCCGCGCCCTCGAGCAGCATCTCGGCCCCCCGCGTCGCAGTCCCGACCCCCGGGTTGGCGGCCGGACGTCCGGCGCGGGAGAGGACGCGCTCGCGGTCTGGTCAGCTGATGCGTGGCCCGAGCTGGTGGCCGCTCGGCTCGCGGCTCTGGCCCGCCGGGTTCCGGGCGAGCACGCCACTCCCGTGCTCGCGGTGGCGGCGTGTCACGCGTGGTGGCGAGGCGACGGTGCCCGCGCCGCGGTGGCTCTCGAGCAGGCCGCGCTGCTGGAGCCGGACCACCGGCTCTGCCACCTGTTGCGACAGATGGTCTCCCAGTGCATCCGACCGGGTGCACGGTCGGCCACAACCGGGCGCTTCGACGCCTGGACCGGCGACACGGTGGGCCTCAGGCACCGGTTTCGAGACGTGGACCGGCGGCTCGATGACCGCGCGGAGGACAGGTAGGCTAGGGGCCGAGGTCATGAGTGCCAGCGTCAAGCCCCGGCTCGCTGGTCGGCAACCCTCCTGCGCGGCGGGGTGCCCCGGGTGAGGACCTGGC
Organism: uncultured Intrasporangium sp.; assembly: GCA_937873285.1. Classification (GTDB taxonomy): domain Bacteria; phylum Actinomycetota; class Actinomycetes; order Actinomycetales; family Dermatophilaceae; genus CALMNV01. Next base: position 6,722 of record CALMNV010000282.1, read on the forward strand.
CGCACCCCATCCAGGTGCGTGCAAGTGCGCGACCGAAGGAGCCTCCGATGACCCTCACCGTCGACCCGCGGGGGACCCGGCACACCGGGGGCGCCTGGCGGCCCGGGGACCCCGTCGGGCGGCGGTCGTTCCTCACGATCGGGGACCTGCCGCTCGAGCTGGGCCGCATCCTGCCCGACGTGGTGGTCGCCTACGAGACGTGGGGCACGTTGAGCACCGCTCGCGACAACGTGGTGCTCGTCGAGCACGCCCTGACCGGCGACAGCCACGTCGTCGGTCCCGCAGGGGACGGGCACTCCTCGCCCGGCTGGTGGGAGGGCCTGATCGGGCCCGGGTGCCCGCTTGATACGAGGACGTGGTTCGTCGTGGCGGCAAACGTCCTCGGGGGATGCCAAGGGACGACCGGACCCGCGAGCCGGGCACCCGACGGCCGACCGTGGGGCGGCCGATTCCCGGCCATCACGATCCGCGACCAGGTGCGCGCGGAGGCATCCCTGCTGCAACGGTTGGGGATCTCCCGCCTGGCGGCGGTCATCGGTGGGTCGATGGGTGGCATGCGAGCCGTCGAATGGGCAGCCTCCTATCCCGAGCGCGTGGAGCGATCCATCGTGCTGGCGAGCACGGCATACGCCACCGCCGACCAGATCGCATGGTGCCAGCCCCAGCTGCTCGCGATCCGGCAGGACCCGGCCTTCGCTGGGGGGGACTACTACGACACGGGACGCAGCCCGGACGCCGGCCTCGGCCTGGCCCGACGCATCGCCCAGATCACCTATCGCACCGACCTCGAGCTCGACGAGCGCTTCGGCCGAGAGCCGCAGCACGGCGAGAACCCCTTCGTCGGTGCAGACCGTGGCAGGTTCGCGGTGGAGAGCTATCTCGACCATCACGCAGGCAAGCTCGCGCGCCGGTTCGACGCGAACTCGTATGTCGTGCTCACGGAGGCGATGAACTTCCACGACGTCGGTCGGGGCCGTGGAGGACTGGCTGCCGCTCTCGCGAAGGTCACTGCAGCGTGCACGGTCGTTTCCGTCGACACCGACCGGCTCTACCCTCCGCGGCTGTCGGACGAGCTGGCGAGCCTGCTCCCGCACGCGGTTCGCGCCACGATCTCGTCGCCGCATGGCCATGACGGCTTCCTGCTCGAGGCCGAGCAGGTCGGGCTGGTGATCCGCGCCGCCCTGCAGGGTCCTGCAGGTCGGCGCGACGGGCACCGGCCCGAGTGTTGAGCCGCCCCGTGGGGCGCACCGGCCACCTCCCGAGGATCGCCGAGCGAGGGTGGCCTGCATCGGCGGCGCCGGTTGGGCCCGGTGACTCGGCGGCTGCTCGTGCCGGCGTCATTTCCGGTAGCGTCGCAGGACACGCCTCAATCGTCGTCACAGGAGGTCCGACAAGTGGCCATCGTCGTTGGTTACCTCGCCACCAAAGAGGGTCGAGCCGCGCTGAGACGAGCCGCGGAGGAGTGCCTCCTGCGCAACACCAAGCTCATCGTCGTCAGCTCGCATCGTGGCGGCAAGGACTTCGACGCGGAAGAGGCCGCCCGGTTCGAGGACGAGCTGCTGCGGGTCGGCGAAGCCCTGCAGGAGCGGGGCCTGGAGCACGAGGTGCGTCAGCTGGTGCGAGGCAACGACCCCTCGGAGGACCTCATCGCGGTGGCGGAGGAGGCCGGAGCCGACTTCATCGTCATCGGCCTGCGCCGTCGCAGCCCGGTCGGAAAGCTCATTCTCGGCTCCAACGCGCAGCGAATCCTGCTGGACGCCAGCTGCCCTGTCCTGGCGGTCAAGGCGACGGACTGACGAGGCCCCCGTCGGCGCCAGGTCCGGCCGGCGTCGCGCGGCTCGGCCTCGGCGTTTTATAATGGTCGAGTAGCCGGAGCGCAAGAGGGAAAGCAGCGAATTCCACGCAGGGTTCGACCACGACAAGCCCCCGGTCCGGCACGAGACCAACCCCCCAAGCCGATCGTCATGGCGCCTGCCCGTTCGAGTGGCGCGCCGGACGACCTCGTGCGACGAAAGGCGACCCCAGCGTGCCGAAGGCGACACCCACCGGAGCCCCCCGAACCCTGCCCAAAGTGTTCCAACACGACCCCATCCGAGCCCTGCTCGCCAAGGGCACTGCAACCGGGCAGGTGACCGGCGCCGACATCGCCAGCGCTCAGTCGCAGGCCGGTCTGGACCTTCGGCAGATGAAGCCGGTGCTCACCACGCTCGAGGCCCACGACATCGAGATCGTGGTCGTGCCGGCCGAGCGGACGGACGCGAACGGCGCGTCGAGCAATCGTGGAGCCAAGGGAGGCAGCGTGGCCACCAAGCCGAGGACCAGCGCAGGGACCAAGCAGGAAGCGACCAAGCAGGAAGCGACCAAGCAGGCCGCGACCAAGCAGGCAGCGAGCAAGCGCACCGCAGCCAAGGCGACCTCGGCGAAGGTTGCCGCAGGGTCGGGCGCAGCCGCTGCCGAAGCGGCGCCCAAGGGGGCGGCGGCCGCGGGCGCGCCCCCGACCGCGCGTCGCACGTCCAGCAAGGCCACGACCAGCGCAGGCTCGACCAGCAAGGCCGGAGCCGCGCGGGGTGGCGGCAAGGCTGCAAGCCCTGCCGACGGAGCAAGCGCCGAGCCCGCCGAGGCGGACCTCGGGCCGATCGACGGTGAGCCGGTCGAGCTCGGCGACGTCCAGCTCGACGACGCCGACGTCGTCGTGGTCGAGGCCGACCTCGTGGACGCTGCCGACGAGCCGGACGGTCCCGCCGACCCGGCGGGCACGGCCACCGAGGCTGGCGCCGCCGCAGAGGAGACCGAGGAGACCGGCTTCGTCATCCGCGACGACGACGAGGACGACGCTCCGGCGCAGCAGGTCGTGACCGCCGGTGCGACCGCTGACCCGGTCAAGGACTACCTCAAGCAGATCGGCAAGGTCGCGCTGCTCAACGCCGAGCAGGAGGTCGAGCTCGCCAAGCGGATCGAGGCCGGGCTGTTCGCCGAGGAGAAGATCAACGCCGGCGACAAGATCGAGATGAAGCTCAAGCGCGAGCTCTGGTGGATCGCTCAGGACGGCAAGAAGGCCAAGAACCACCTCCTGGAGGCCAACCTCCGCCTCGTCGTCTCCCTCGCCAAGCGCTACACCGGTCGAGGGATGCTCTTCCTCGACCTCATCCAGGAGGGCAACCTCGGTCTGATCCGGGCGGTCGAGAAGTTCGACTACACCAAGGGCTACAAGTTCTCGACCTACGCGACGTGGTGGATCCGGCAGGCCATCACACGCGCCATGGCCGACCAGGCGCGGACCATCCGCATTCCCGTGCACATGGTCGAGGTGATCAACAAGCTCGCCCGAGTGCAGCGGCAGATGCTGCAGGACCTCGGTCGTGAGCCCACCCCGGAGGAGCTCGCCAAGGAGCTCGACATGACCCCCGAGAAGGTCGTCGAGGTCCAGAAGTACGGCCGGGAGCCGATCTCGCTGCACACGCCGCTCGGAGAGGACGGCGACAGTGAGTTCGGTGACCTCATCGAGGACTCTGAGGCGGTGGTCCCGGCCGACGCGGTGAGCTTCACCCTCCTTCAGGAGCAGCTGCACTCCGTGCTCGACACCCTGTCCGAGCGCGAGGCTGGAGTCGTGTCGATGCGGTTCGGCCTCACCGACGGCCAGCCGAAGACGCTCGACGAGATCGGCAAGGTCTACGGGGTGACGAGGGAGCGGATCCGCCAGATCGAGTCCAAGACGATGAGCAAGCTGCGCCACCCGTCCCGCTCCCAAGTGCTGCGCGACTACCTCGACTGACCGTGTCTTGGTCGCCTCGGCCACACGGCGTATGCCGCCGAGGGCTGGGCTGGGTGCCGCAGGGCCGGGGCGGGTTGCCCCCGGCTGGGCGTGGGTAGGGGGTCGCCATGGACTTCGTGCCCGCCACCGCCATCGTCACCGGGTCCGACTCCGGGATCGGCAGGGCCACCGCGGTGGCCCTCGCAGCCGCCGGCATGGACGTCGGAATCACGTGGAACAGCGACGAGGCAGGCGCGGAGGCAACGGCGGCTGAGGTCCGCGAGCACGGCCGGAGCGCGTTCGTCGCCCACCTGGACGCGACCGACCTGACCCGCTGCGGCGACGTCGTCGACGGCCTCGCCTCGCGGCTCGGCGGCCTGGACGTCTTCGTCAACAACGCCGGCACCGGCGACAACGGGCCCTTCCTCGAGATCTCGCTCGACGCGTGGCGGCATACCGTCGCCACCGACCTCGACGGCGCGTTCGTCTGCCTGCAACGAGCCGCACGGCACATGGTGCGGGCCGGTCGCGGCGGCCGTCTCGTCGCGGTGACCAGCGTGCACGAGCACCAGCCGCGGGTGGGGTCCAGCGCCTACGACGCCGCCAAGCACGGGCTTGGCGGGCTGGTCAAGACCATCGCGCTCGAGCTCGGGTCGCACGGGATCACCGCCAACGCCGTGGCACCCGGTGAGATCGCGACGCCGATGACCGGCCAGACCGACGAGGACCCACGCCGCACCTCCCGGCCGGGGGTGCCGCTCGGCCGTCCGGGCGACGCCCGCGAGGTCGCCGCCGTCATCGCGTTCCTCGCGTCGCCCGCCGCCGGCTACGTGACCGGCGCCTCGTGGGTCGTCGACGGCGGAATGCTCCAGATGGGCCCGCACGCCGGGTCGCATCTGGACAGTAACGCCTGGCGCGAGGGCTGAGGGCGGGCCAGTGCGGCTGCTCGTGATGGCCGACACCCACGTGCCGCGGCGGGCCCGGGCGCTGCCGCCGCCGCTCTGGGCGGAGGTCGAGCGGGCCGACCTCGTCGTGCACGCGGGGGACTGGGTGCAGGCCACCCTGCTCGACGAGCTCGAGGCGCGGGCGCACCGGGTGCTCGGGGTGTGGGGCAACAACGACGGGGCGGACCTGCGGTCGCGGCTGCCCGAGGTGGCCTACTGCGAGATCGAGGGCGTCCGCGTGGGCGTCGTGCACGAGACCGGCCCGAGCCAGGGGCGCGAGCATCGGCTCCGCGCCCGGTTTCCAGACCTCGACCTGCTCGTCTTCGGGCACTCGCACATCCCCTGGGACACCGACGTCGACGGGTTGAGGCTGCTCAACCCGGGCTCGCCGACAGACCGCCGGCGTCAGCCGCACGGCAGCTACCTCACGCTCACCGTCTCGCGGGGCGAGATCTGCGACGTGTGCCTCCATCGGGTGCCGCCGCGGCCGGGGCACGACTAGCGAGCACGCGTCGCCCGCCGGCGGGCTCAGCTGGCCCTGAGCCGAAGGTGCAGCCTCACGCTCGTCTCTCGAGCGGCGTGCGAGATGGTCAGGGCGTCCGCGAGGTGCTGGGCCAGCCACAGGCCGCGACCGCCGAGCGCGTCGGGGGTGGGAGAGCGGACGGCGGGCACGACACCGCTGCCGTCAGCGTCCCGCACGTCGAAGACGAGCTCGTCGCCGGTGTGCAGCACGTGCACGACGCCCTCACCGCCGCCGTGCATGATGCTGTTCACGGCGAGCTCGTGGACGGCCAGCACGATGTCGCTCACCCGGTCGGGCGTGTGCGCGGAGGCCACGTCCGCCACCGCCGAACGCAGGTCGTGCAGGTCGGAGCGCCCGAAAGCGATCCGAGCCAGCTCCCGACCTGTTTCAGGCGTGGCGTCGTCCACGTGATCATCGTGCCACCTCGAATCCGCCGGAGGGGCGGTTGGGACTAACAGCATTCGCGCCGACCGGCCTCCTCGGTGCGGGGCGAGCCGCGCCACCGGGTGCCGGGCGGCGCCGGACGCCATCGGCTAGCGCCCCGAGCCGCGCCGATCTCGCCCGTGGCCCAGCCGGTCGGGAAGCCGACGCCAAACGGACACGCCAGCCGCCGGCCACAGGAAGGACCGCGCCCGGGTGCGCCACGCCCGGGTCCGGCTCACCCCGTGGCGGATGAAGCGGATGTCGCGGTGCAGGGTCTCGGCCTCCTGCGCCGACGTGCGGTCCGGCCGGTCGTAGCGGGCCTTCTCCAACGTCGCGGTCACCCGGCGCATCGCCTCCGCCTGCTCGGCGTCGAGGTCGCCGTGCCGGATGAAGTGCTCACGCCACTGGCGCAGGGTGCCGCCTTCCGGCGCGTCGATGCCGAGGTCGCGCAGGTGGAAGGTGAGCTCCTCCCACTCGGCCTCGATGAGCTCGCGTTGGCTCACCGCCGCCCGGCGTCGCCGCAGCCGGACGAGCCAGGCGGTGAGCGGCAGCGTGAACGTCGCGAGCAGACCGACGAGGAGGGCCGCGGCGAGGACGGCGTTGCGCGTGCTGAGGATGCCCCTGACACCCGAGCCCGCCGACTCGGCCCCGGTCGGCAGGGACCCGGCAGCCGTCGTCGCCGCGGTCGCGCTCGGCGTCGCGCCGCCGATCGGTTCGTCGACCGCGGCCGAGCGCCCACCGCCGGTCGGTCCCGCGCCGCTGCCCGTGACGGCATACGGCGGGGGGCTGCCGGACCGGACGCCCGGGGTCGGCTCGAACCGGAGCCAGCCGAAGGAGCCGAAGTACAGCTCCGGCCAGGAGTGGGCGTCGGAGGCGCGCACGACGTACTCCTCGCCCGCTCGGGTGCCGGGCAGGAAGCCGATCGCCATCCGGGCCGGGATGCCCTGGGCGCGGGCGAGCATGATCATCGCCGTGGCGAACTGGACGCAGTAGCCGCGCCGGCTCTCGTAGAAGGAGCGGATCGGCTCGACGGTCCGGCCCTCGGCGTCACGCACGGGGGGACCGAGGTCGAGGCTGTAGGTGTAGCGCGTCGTGTCCCGCAGGTGGTCCTGGATGGCGATCGCCTTGTCGAGAATGTTCGTCCGCCCTGCCGTCACCTCGTCGGACCAGGTGGTCAGCAGCTGGCGCGCCACATCAGGCAGGGCGAGGTCCTCCATCGAGACGTCGGGACCGTGCGCGCTCGCGCTCGACGTTGCGCGCAGCAGCGGTGGGGGCGGGGCGAGGTCGGCGTAGGTGACGCGGTAGCCGCCCACGGGTGCGGCCACGCGCACGTCGCGCGTCACCGGGTCGATGGACCACGGCGTGCCCTCCATGGACACGGCAACGACCGGGTAGGGCGCGGCGACGCGCGGCGGCCGCAGGCTGTTGGCCGTGACGGTGAGCAGGTAGTCCCTGCGGCTGGAGGCTGGAGGCAGCGGCGCCGGCTGCTGCCCAGCGCCCGGTCTGCCCACGGTGAGCCACTCGCCCCGGGTGTAGTTGCTGGTGGCGACGACGCGCAGCGGGCTCGGGGACGGCGCGGTGGTGGTGTAGGTCAGCACCGGGGTCTGGTCGCGGTCGATCAGGCTCTGGGTCACGTCGAGGGTGTCGTTGAAGCCGACCGTCCCACCTCCTCCCGCCCCGGTGGTGCGGCCCAGCCCTTCGGTGAGGTATCGCGTCGGGAGGTGCGGCACGACGACGGGCACGGCGAGCGCCAGCGCGACGCCCGCGGCGCCGAGGCGCACCGCCCCGCCGCTCAGCGACCGGAGCGCCCGACGGGCACCCACGACGTCCTGGATGGCGCGGTCGTCGGAGCGCACGCCGGTGGTGCCCCACCGGCCGAAGGAGGCGCGGGCGGTGGTGTGCAGCATCGCCAGCCACAGCACCGTCGGCACGAGGAAGAAGCGCACGTCGAGCGCGGCGTCGCCGTTGGCGGACGTGATGAGGTATGCCGTGAGCAGCGCCAGTCCCGCAGCCGCCGGGCTGCGCCAGGTGGCCGCGAACGCGTCGACGAAGAGTGCGACGACGGTGACGGCGATCACGAGCCAGACGGCGACCCCGGTGGTCAGCGGCGCCGGCGCGGTGTACTTCTGGATCGTCTCCTGCGCCTCGAGGCCGAGCTCGTTGAACCGCAGCACCGTCTCCCAGGTGGGCAGCCCCCACGAGAAGGTCGACCCGGCGAAGCGCAGGCACAGGGCGTAGGCCAGCACCCCCGTCTGGCTCCCGACGACCGCCAGACGGGAGCTCAGGGCGCCCCGAGCCAGCACGCCGACCCCGCCGACGAGGGCAATGGCTCCGGCCGCGTTCGCCATCCACGCGGCGCTCGTGAACAGCGTCGTCAGCGGATAGAGCGCCGACGCGGTGGCGAGTGCGGCGAGCAGCGTGATCCGCCATCGGCGCCGGCTCATCGGTTGCCTCCGACGGCAGCCGCGGTCAGCGCCGCCCACGCGCGGGACACGTCCTCGTCCGAGTCGACCGGCACGACCCGCCACCCGGCGAGCCGCAGGACGTCGACGTGCGCGGTGACGGGGTCGGCTGCTGGTGCGGCGCCGAAGGCGCCAGTGTCGAGGACGAAGGCCAGTCCGGTGATGCCCGGCTGCCGCAGCGTGGCGACCCGCCCGGTGACACGCGGGTCGCTGGCGCCGAGCAC
>CALMNV010000283.1 GCA_937873285.1 uncultured Intrasporangium sp.
GATCTGCTCGTAGAGCCGCTGGCGCGGCACGCGGCCCAGCTGCCACGGCGCCTCTTCCTTCATGGGGACCACCCTATTGACATCTCCTCTCGTGACCTATTGGCTAGGCCACTATTCCACCCGATGGCGGGCGTCCCGTGCCGCCGCTGCCGAGAGAAGGCGACGTGAGCGACGAGCGTGGTGCGCGCGACCAGCCCGGCGCGCCCGGCGGCGAGGGCGGGCCCCTGACCGGAACCGTCGTGCTCGACCTGACCAGGGCGCTCGCAGGGCCCCATGCGGGCATGATGCTGGGCGACCTCGGAGCCCGGGTGGTCAAGGTGGAGACCCCGGGCACCGGCGACGACACCCGCGGCTGGGGGCCGCCCTTCGTCGAGGGCAGCGACGGCCGGGTGCAGTCGACCTACTTCCTGTCGTGCAACCGCAACAAGCACTCCATCGCGATCGACCTCAAGAGCGAGGACGGCCGCGCCCTGCTCGAAGCGCTCGTGCGCCAGGCCGACGTGCTCCTCGAGAACTTCCGTCCGGGCGTGCTCGACCGGCTCGGGTTTCCCACCTCCCGGCTGCTCGAGCTCAACCCGCGCCTCGTCGTGCTGTCCATTTCCGGCTTCGGGCACGACGGTCCCGAGGGCGGCCGGGCCGGCTACGACCAGATCGCGCAGGGGGAGGCCGGGCTCATGTCGCTGACCGGGTCGGGGCCCGACGACCCGCAGCGGGTGGGCCTTCCCGTCGGCGACCTCCTCGCCGGCATGTACGGCGCCTACGGGGTGCTGGCGGCACTCCTCGAGCGCACCCGCACCGGCCGCGGACAGGTGGTGCGCACCTCCCTGCTGGCCGCCATCGTCGGGGTCCACGCCTTCCAGGGCACCAGGTGGACGGTCGCCGGCGACCTGCCGCACGGACAGGGCAACCACCACCCGTCGATCTGCCCCTACGGGCTGTTCCGCTGCGCGGATGGAGCCATCCAGATCGCCGTCGGCAGCGAGCCCCTGTGGCGCCGCCTGTGCGCCGACTTCGGGCTGGACCCGGAGGCCCCCGGCATGTCGACGAACGCCGAGCGCGTCGCTCACCGCGACGCGGTGATCGAGACCGTCGAGGCCGCCTTCGCCGGCTGCGCCGCCGACGAGCTCCTCGACCGGTTGGCGGCCATCGGGGTGCCCGCGGGGAGGGTGCGCACGCTCGACGAGGTCTACGCGTGGGACCAGACGCTCTCGCAGGGCCTGCTCGTCGAGGTCGAGCATCCGACGCTCGGGGCGGTCCGGCTGCCAGGGCCGCCGCTGCGCTTCTTCACCGCCACGGCGGACGGCGAGCGGGAGACGACCCGCACCCGGCATCGCCCGCCGCCGCTGCTGGACCAGGACGCCGAGGAGGTGCGCTCATGGGCGCAGGCACGATGAGCCGCCGCACGAGCGCGTTCGAGCTGCTCGACCTCGTCCTCGATGCCGGCTCGTTCGGCAGCTGGGACACCGAGCCGCTCCCGGTGCGCGCCGATGCGTCGTATGCCGCCGAGCTGGCGGCGGCGCGGGAGCGCACCGGCCTCGACGAGGCCGTGGTGACCGGTGAGGGCCGCATCCGAGGGCGCCGAGTCGCTCTGGTCGCCTGCGAGTTCGGGTTCCTGGCCGGCTCGATCGGCGTGGCGAGCAGTGAGCGGCTCGTCCGCGCCGTCGAGCGCGCCACGGCGGAGGGGCTGCCGCTGCTCGCCGCGCCGGTCTCGGGTGGCACGCGGATGCAGGAGGGGACCGTCGCCTTCCTGCAGATGGTCAAGATCTCCGCCGCGGTCGCCGCCCACAAGGCGTCGGGGCTGCCCTACCTCGTCTATCTGCGCAACCCGACCACGGGCGGCGTCCTTGCCTCCTGGGGGTCCCTCGGCCACGTGACCGTGGCCGAGCCGGGAGCCCTGGTGGGCTTCCTCGGTCCACGGGTGTACGAGGCGCTCTACGGCGAGGCATTCCCCACGGGGGTGCAGGTGTCGGAGAACCTCTACGCGCACGGGCTCGTCGATGCGGTGCTGCCACCCGAGGACCTCGCGGCCATCACCGACCGCGCCCTCAACGTGCTGCTCTCCCCTCGGGAGGGGCTTCCGGAGGCTCCGGCGCTGCCGGACGAGCAGGTCGCGGACGTCAGCGCATGGGAGTCCATCCGCCGCTCCCGCCGTCAGGAGCGGCCGGGGGTGCGCCGGCTGCTGCGCTATGCCGCGACCGACGTCGTGCCGCTCAACGGCACGGGCGAGGGCGAGCGTGACCCGGGGCTGTTGCTCGCGCTCGCGCGCTTCGGCGGCGCTCCGTGCGTGCTGCTCGGTCAGGACCGCCGGGGCCAGACCCAGGAGCGGCCGATGGGACCTGCCGCGCTGCGCGAGGCGCGACGGGGCATGCGGCTGGCGCGCGACCTCAAGCTGCCACTCGTGACCGTCATCGACACACCCGGCGCTGCGCTGTCGAAGGAGGCGGAGGAGGGCGGCCTGGCGGGCGAGATCGCGCGCAGCCTGGCCGAGCTCGTCACCCTGGACGCACCGACCGTCGCCATCCTGCTCGGTCAGGGCACGGGGGGAGGAGCGCTCGCACTCGTTCCCGCGGACCGGGTGCTGGCCGCCCAGCACGGCTGGCTCTCGCCCCTGCCGCCCGAGGGTGCCAGCGCCATCGTGCATCGCGACGTCGAGCACGCCCCGGAGATGGCGGAGCGCCAGGGGGTGCGCTCGGCCGATCTGCTCGCGGCCGGCATCGTCGACCGGGTGGTGCCCGAGCGTCCGGATGCCGCCGACGAGGCCGAGGCATTCTGCCGCCGGATGGGCCAGGTGCTGCAGCACGAGCTCGTGCGCCTGCTGCAGAGCCCTCCCGCCGACCGGTATGCCGCCCGGCTCCGGCGCTATCGCGGCCTCGGCCTGTGACCGAGTTGTGACGTCCGAGCCTCGTGGACCTCTTGACCGCCGCAGCCACCGGCCACCACACTGCCGAAGGTGGCCCAGCCACTGAGCCAATAGGCCCGGTGCAGTGCTTCTCCGCTCCTCACCCAGGCCGGCGTCAAGGACGCCGCCGCAGCCGAAGGGATCTGTCGTGAACCGTCTCCTGACGAACGGTCGAGGGGCGTCGGCCGCAGCCGTGGTCGTCGCCTCCACGCTGGCCGTGGTCGCCTGTGCGCCCCAGCAGTCGAGCAGCCCGAGCAACGCTGGCGGTGCCGCGGCGGCCCCGGACACCGTGACGATCGGCTCGACCCTGCCGCTCACGGGCCTGGAGTCGAAGACCGGGGGGCGCTACAAGCAGGGCTACGAGCTCGCGGTCGAGGAGGTCAACGCCGCGGGCGGCATCGACCTCGGTGGCAAGAAGGCCAAGGTGGAGCTCAAGCTGCTCGACGACACGAGCGACCAGGCCAAGGCGGTCAACCTCGCCCAGCGCCTCATCACCTCCGACCGTGTCGACGCCTTCCTCGGCACCTACTCGACCTCGCTGGTCGAGGCCCAGAGCACGGTCGCCGAGCAGAACAAGAACCCCTACGTTTTTAATGACACGGCGGCCACCGAGATCTACACCAAGGGCTACAAGTACATCTTCGGCACCCTGGC
>CALMNV010000284.1 GCA_937873285.1 uncultured Intrasporangium sp.
AGCCGCTGCGCCCGGCCACGAACGCGGCGCGCGCGGCGCCGAGCACGAGCAGGACGGCCGCCGCCGCGAGCAGCGATCCGCGACCATGCCTCCTGCCGGGCGACCGCGGACCGGCCGACTGCGTGCCGGCCGACTGCGTGCCGGCCGACTGCGTGCCGGCCGCACGGCGATCCGCCATGCTGTCCGTGGTCACGCGGTCGCCGGTGCGCGGTCGGGAGGCCGTGGGATCGAGCCCCGCGGCTGGGAGCGTGGGCACGGCCCCCGGGGCCGCGGTCGGCAGCGGGGCTGGCTCGGCGGCCCCGAGTCCGACGAGATGCGGCTCGGCCGAGCCGGCCAGCGCCTCGAGCGCGAGGGCGACCTCCTCCATGGGGGGCCGGTCCTGTGGGGCCGGCGCGAGCATCCGCATCAGCAGCGGGGTGAGCGCCCCCGCCGCCCTCGGCGGGGTGAGCTGCCCCGAGGCCACCTGGTGCAGCAGTGCCATCGGGTTCTCGGAGGCGCCGAACGGCGGGACCGCCTCGACGGCTGCATAGAGCGTCGCCCCGAGAGAGAACACGTCCGACGGGAAGCTGGACTGCTCTCCCCGTGCCACCTCCGGGGCAAGGAAGGCGGGGGTGCCCGCCAGCATGCCGGTGGAGGTCAGCGTGACGTCCCAGACTGCGCGGGAGATCCCGAAGTCGCTGATCCGGGCGACGCCGTCCTGCGTGATGAGGATGTTTCCCGGCTTGACGTCTCGGTGGACGATGCCGGCCTGGTGGGCAGCAGCGAGGGCCGACGCCACCTGGCCGCCGATGCGGGCCGCCTCCCTCGGCGCGAGCCGGCCGGCCTCCGCGAGGACCGCGTCGAGGCCCTGGGAGGGCAGGTACTGCATGATGAGGCACGGCTGGCCCTCGTGCTCGACGACGTCGAAGACTGACACGGCGTGGGAGTGGTGCAGCCGGGCGTTGATGCGAGCCTCACGCATGGCCCGCTCGCTCGCGACCTGGGTCTCGGCCTCGGTCATGCCCTGCTGGGTCCGCAGCTGCTTGACGGCCACCGGCCGACGCAGCCGCTCGTCCCAAGCGTGCCAGACCACGCCCATCCCGCCGGCGCCGAGCCTCCGCATGAGCCGGTAGCGCCCGGCGAGGAGCGCATCGCTCTCGGCCATCCTGCGCTCCGTCCCAGGTCGGTGGGTGCGGTCCGCTTCCCCGACCGACCCTACCCCGCGCGCGGGCAGGTGAAGCCTGCCAACCGGGCCAGGCCCAGCTCCAGGGTCGTGCTCGGCCGCCGGGCGCCGCGCGCGGATACCCTGACGAGGGAATGACGAGAGGAACGCATGAGGGACAGCAGCCTGCGCAACCAGGTGGTCGCCGTCACCGGCGCGAGCGGCGGCATCGGCCGGGCGTCGGCGATCGCGTTCGGGGCCCGTGGAGCCAAGGTCGCGCTTCTTGCCCGTGGCTGCGCGGGCCTGCGCGCCGCCGCGCAGCAGGTGCAGGCCGCAGGTGGGCACCCGCTCGCGGTGCCGGTCGACGTTGCCGACCCGGAGCAGGTGGCCGCCGCGGTGGAGCGCATCGAGCAGGAGCTCGGCCCCATCGACGTGTGGGTCAACGTCGCCTTCACGTCGGTCTTCTCACCCTTCGACCAGATCAGGCCGGAGGAGTTCCGCCGCGTGACCGAGGTGTCCTACCTCGGTTACGTCTACGCCACCATGGCCGTGCTGCCCCGGATGAAGGACCGGCAGTCGGGCACCATCGTGCAGGTCGGCTCGGCGCTCGCCTACCGCGGGATCCCGCTGCAGACGGCATACTGCGGCGCCAAGCACGCCATCCAGGGCTTCCACGAGGCGCTCCGGTGCGAGCTGCTGCACGAGCGCAGCGCCGTGCGCGTCACCATGGTGCAGCTGCCGGCGGTCAACACCCCGCAGTTCTCGTGGGTGCTGTCCCGCCTGCCGCGCAGGCCGCAGCCGGTGCCGCCGATCTACCAGCCGGAGGTGGCCGCGGCGGCCGTCGTGTATGCCGCCGACCACCCCGGGCGGCGCGAGCACTGGGTCGGCGGCAGCACCATGGGCACCCTCGTGGCCAACGCCGTCGCACCCGGTCTGCTCGACCGATACCTGGCCCGCACGGGGTTCGCGTCGCAGCAGACGCCGGAGCCCTGCGACCCGGACCGCCCGGACAACCTCTGGGAGCCGGTGGACTCGGACAGCGACTACGGGACGCGTGGGCGGTTCACGGACCGCTCCTCGGCCCGCTCAGTGCAGCTGTGGGCGTCGCAGCACCACGGGCTGCTTGGGTCGGCGGCGCTGCTCGGTGCGGCGGCCGCGGGCCTGCTGCGCAGGCGGTCACGGTGAGGAGACGACACCACCGGGCGTGCTCGTCGCGCATGGGGGCCGCCCTCGAGGTCGGCCGGGCGGCATGACGACACCACCGGGCGTGCTCGTCGCGCATGGGGGCCGCCCTCGAGGTCGGCCGGGCGGCATACGGCCTCGGGGAGCTGGTGGCACCGGCCCCAGTGGCGGCCGCCGCGCTCGGGCGGCCGCCGCGCTTGGGCGGCCGCCGGGCCGAGGCACGCGCAGTGCTGCTCGGCTGCTGGGCTGCTCGGCTGCTCGGCATCCGGCACCTGCTGCAGGGCTTGGCTGTCCTGCGTGCCGTCGCGCCCGCGCACACCGCCTCGGCGGCGCAG
>CALMNV010000285.1 GCA_937873285.1 uncultured Intrasporangium sp.
AGGGCGGCGGGCCGCGCTCACGCACCCGCCACAGCGGGTCGTCATGGACGCACCGGCGTGGAACGACGCGCTCGGCTCCTACTACGACGAGCACGACGCGATCCGCACCGACCAGCAGGCGAGGTCGCCCGGCCTGCTGCAGATCGACAGGACCGCTCGCGAATGGCGCCTGCGTCAGGTCCTCCTCGACCCGCAGGACCACCAGGACTGGGCCATCGTGGCCACCGTCGACCTACCCGCCAGTGACGAGGTCGGCGCGGCGGTGCTCACGGTCACCGGCGTGGAGCGCCTCGGCGGGTGAGACCGCCGACGCGACCCGTGTCCCGTGGACGCGCCGGAGGCACCCGGGGCACCGGAGGCACCGGCCCCTTGGAGTATGCCGCCCCGCTGCGTGACCTCGGGCGGCCTGGGGGAGGAGCCAGGTCGGCAGTGCGAGGGTGGGACGCGCACTGCCGACCGGCCCGTCAGGGACCTGGCTTCCCGCGATCATTCGCGGGAAGGGTCACCGGACCCCCAGTGAAGACCGTTCGGCTCGAGTCCTGTGGTGCTCCCTCATGGAAACAGCGCAGGGCCGGCGTGGCAGTGCGATTGCCGGTTTCTTTACCAAAACCAGAAGGACGGCGACCGGTATGGGGCGGATCGTCCGCTCTACGCCACGCGCCGGCACACCGTGGCGGCACCGACGCTGCGAGGATGCGGACATGGACACCGATGACCTCAAGCGAGCCTCACGTCAGGCCGGCGACCACCCGGCGCTGGAGACGGCTGCCCGAGTGGGTTTCGCCGTCAGCGGCCTGATGCACCTGCTCATCGGGTGGATCGCCCTGCAGCTCGCGCTGGGCAGTCCGCGCTCCGGGGCGGCCGACCAGTCCGGGGCGCTGTCCGCCCTGGCGGCCAATGGGCTCGGCCGGTTCCTCCTGTGGGTCGCCGTGGTCGGCTTCGCCGGGCTGGCCCTGTGGCAGGTGACGGAGGCGGTCACCGGGTCCAGCGAGACGACCGACCGAATCAAGGCCGTCGCCAAGGCGGTCGTCTACGCCGCGCTCGCGGTCACCGCGCTCACCTTCGCGCGCGGGGGCTCCTCGTCGAGCACCAAGCAGACGACCGACTTCACCGCGAGCCTGCTCGCGCAGCCTCTCGGTGTGGCGCTCGTGGCCGCCGTCGCGCTCGGCGTCATCGGCGTCGGCGTTTACCACGTCGTCAAGGGGTGGCGCAAGAAGTTCCTCCGCGACCTGCGCGAGCATCCCGGGGCGGGCATCGTGCGGGCCGGTCAGGTCGGGTATGCCGCCAAGGGCGCGGCGCTCGTCGTGGTCGGCCTCCTCTTCGGCCTCGCGGCGGTGCGACGAGACCCCACCCGAGCCACAGGCCTGGACGGCGCGCTGAACAGCCTGCTCACCGTCCCCTTCGGCAAGGTCCTGCTCGTGCTCGTCGCCATGGGGCTCGCGGCCTACGGCGTCTACTCCTTCGCCCGCGCCAAGGCTGCCGCGGTCTGAGCCCGGGCGCCCCTGCGCCGCAGCCAGTGCCACGCGAGCAGCGCGCACACGACGCCGTTGAGGGCGCCCACCGCGATGTCGAGCAGGCTGTGCATCCCCCGGTAGAGCCGGGCGTAGGCGACGAGGAAGGGCACGAGAAGGCACCAGGCGGTGACCAGCCTGCGCAGCCAGGCCCGTTGGATGCGCTGGGCCATCATGGCGAAGGTGAGGTAGAGCGCGGTCGCCGCGCCGACGTGGCCGCTCGGATAGCTCGACGTGGGCGGCGCCGGGTCGAGGTGGGCCACCGGCGGCCGGGGTCGCCCGACGATCGCCGAGGCGGCGACGAACACCGACGCCTGCACGGCGATCGCGATGGCCGGCGTCACGGCATACCACCACTGCCTGGTGCGCCACCAGACCACCGCCACGACGAGCACGGCGACCCCGATGATGATCTCGGTGTTGCCGATCCGGGACCACACGGCCGTGACCGCGTCCCACGTCGGCGTGCGCCATGACTGCACGGCGGTGCTGAGCGCGTACTCGCTGCGCAGGCCCCCCAACGGGCCGACGACGAGGAAGCCGAGTCCGACGATCGCTGCGAAGAGGACGAGCGCCGGCCCCAGCACTCGGACGGCCACGTCACGCAGCGCCTGGGAAGGGCTCGGTCGGCTCTGGTCGGTCTCGAAGCGCTCGAGGAAGGGGACGCTCATCGGGCACCACCGTCGACGGGAGCGATCTCGGTCGTCTCCTCGGGGGGAGGGGCGTCGTCCGGGCCCAGCGGGCGCCAGCCGAGGTAGCCGGCATACGAGGCGGCGCCGAGGCCCACGCCGACGAGCACGCCGGCGACGACGTCGGAGGGGAAGTGCACTCCGAGATAGACCCGGTCGAGCGCCGTGAGCACGGTGAGGACGACGGCCGCCGCCACCGCGATGCTGCGCCCGGCCGGGCGCAGCAGCGGCCACAGCAGGAGCACGAGCACCGTCGTCGCGGCGGCGACGTTGGCGACATGGCCGGAGGGGAAGCTGTAGCCGGGGGCGCGCGAGACCGGGTCACTGACGACCGGCCGGGCACGTTGGACGATGTACTTGAGCACGAGCTGAAGGTTCCAGGCCACCATCATGGTGACGAACGCCCACGCCGCCCGGGTGCGCAGCCCGCGCCGCCACGCGTAGAGGCAGACGAGCGTGGCGCCGAGGTAGAGCCAGCGCGGCTGGAAGGCCTCCTGCCAGGCGAGCAGGGCGGCAAGCAGTCCGTCGTTGGACCGGGTGACGTCGGTCGCCGCCCGGATCGCCGCCTCGTCGAGACGGATGACCGGCGAGAACTTCTCGCGCACGAGGAAGGCGAGGAAGCCGACGGGCATGGCGAAGGACAGGCCGTATCCGACGGCTCGCGAGAGACGACGCAGCCGGCTGGGGTGGCGGCGGTATGCCGCCGCGCCCCGCAGCGTCGCCGCCGACCGGTCGGGTCGTGGTTGGCTGACGTCAGGCAACCCGCACCACCAGGGAGCGCGGCAGGACCCGTATCGCGAGAGACTCATGCCGTCCGATGGGATCACCGTCGACCTCGGCCATGACCGGCCGGCCCATGGTGACCTGCAAGGTCGTCGTGCGGAGCCTGTCGAGACGACGGTGGCCGCGCCGATGCCGGGTGACGACGTCGGCCAGCACCGAGAGCCATCCGGCGGCTCCCCGCGGGGCGAGGACCACGCCGTCGAGGATGCCGTCGTCGAGAAGCGCGTCCGGCAGCAGCTGGATGCCGCCCTGCAGGGTGCCACAGTTGCCGATGACGACCATCCGCGCGTGCCGCCGCAGCCTGGCGGCGCCGGCGGGGGGGGCCGGGTGGCCGCGGTCGGCGGGTGTGGCGCGGTCGGCGGGTCCGGCGGGTTCGCTGGGTTCGGCGGGCAGTGGGAGTCGTCGCGCGTCCGGAGAGACCGGCCCGGCGTCGCCCGAGGGGACCCACTCGAGGGTCAGGGCGAAGCCCCGTCCGCTCAGCTTCTTCGCCCCGGCCAGCAGGTAGGCGAGCCAGCCGGCGACCTCCTTCACCTTCTCGTCGGTGTCGGCCATGATCTCGCCGTCCAGTCCCGCGCCTGCCATGACGAGGAAGACGTACTCGTCGTCGCCGACCGTGTCCTGGTGCGGCTCCGGGCCGTATGCCGGTCCGCTTCGCAGGATGCCGACGTCGATCGTCCGGTCGGACCCCGCGAGCACCGCCTCGATGGCGGCCTCGAGGGCGACGACCGGGGGGTCCAGGTTGCGGGCGAGCAGGTTGCCGGTGCCGCCGGGCAGCAGGCCCAGGGCGACGTCGGTGCCGAGCAGCGCGGACGCGACGGCCCGCACCGTGCCGTCACCGCCGAGCGTGCACACGACGTCGGCGCCGGCCGCGACGGCCTCCTTGCCCTGCTTCTCACCGGGGTCCTCTGCCGTCGTCTCGACCCACGACGGCTCCTCCCATCCGTGCCGGCGGCAGGCGTCCTCGACGACCCGGTGGGTGGTCTCGGCGTCGTCGAGCCGCAGCGGGTTGACGACGACGACAAGGCGACGGCGGGAGGACGGGGGCACGTCTGACATGCTGGAATGCTACGGCGCCGGGGTGCCGCCGGACTGGTCTGCAGGGACCGGCTTTCGCTGACGGACGCGACGGCTGGTCCTCGGCGCCGGTACTCTCCGCAGGGTGCTCATCATCCGCCGCCGCCTGCTGGTCGCCACCGTCGTCGGCCTGCTCAGCGGCCTGCTCGTCCCGTTGTCGCCGAGCGACAGCCCGCTGGTCCACGGCCTCGCGGGCTTCATCGTCGGCGGCCTGGCCTTCGCCCTACCGCTGCTCGCGCATGCCCTGTCGCACGACGCGCCGTCGACGCGCGCCCGGGCAGCGGGGCGAGACGGCGACGCCGCGTGGTACGACGTCGTCGTCATCGTCGTCGGCCTGGCGAGCCTGGCCGGAGTGGGGGTGCTGCTCGTCGGCGGGCAGTCGACCGGCACCACCCGCGTCGGGGACGCTCTCATCGGCGCTGGGACCGTCGCCGTCGGCTGGCTCTGCGTGCACACGGTCTACGTGCTGCGCTACGCGCGGGTCTACTACGCGAGCCCGACGCCACCCATCGACTTCAACCAGGACGAGGACCCGACCTTCGCGGACTTCGCCTACTTCTCGTTCAACCTGGGCATGGCCTATCAGGTCTCGGACACCGACCTGCGCAGCACCGCGATCCGCCGAGTCGTGCTGGGCCACACGCTGCTCGCCTATCTCTACGGCACGATCGTCATCGCGGCGACGATCAACCTGCTTGCCGGCCTCGGCGGCAAGGGCGGCTGAGCTTCCTGCTCACTGAGCCGACGCCGGCGTCGCCGCCGACCCCTCGGCGGCGATCACCTCGAGCCGCGGACCGGCCCATCGAGCCGGGCGCGCTCGTCGCGCACCCAGAGGTCGAGCAGGCCACGGAAGTGCGCGAGGAACATGTCGTGCTCGGGCGCCGGGTAGGAGGAGCGCACGGTGGCCTCGAGCATGGTCTCGAAGGCCGGCGAGTCCACCCAGTCCAGCACCACCCGGTCCATGTGCGGCAGGTGCTGGTCGCACCAGTCCCAGTAGCGCTCGGTCTCGAAGTGCTCGTCGGCGATGGCGAGGTAGGCGTCGAGCTTGGCCTCGGCGTCGAGGTCGTCACGGTCGGCCACCTCGAAGTAACGATGCAGCTCGAGGTCGACGCGCGACCGACGGCCGGTGACGAGCACGTAGGCCGACCACCGCAGCAGTGCCTTGATCGCCCAGGGGAAGTAGTAGTGCAGGGACGTGACCGCCACGTCGGGACAGGCGTTGGCATAGTCGATCGGATAGACCTCGTCGCCTGTGACCAGCATCTCGGCCGAGTTGAACTCCCACCCGAACATCGCGTTGACGATGCGGCTGATCGCGGCCGCCTGCTTGCCGGCGGAGGGGCTGAGGAAGTCGTGGGACACGGCATACCGGCTGTGCATCGGCTGCTCGGGGCGAAAGTCCATGACCATGGTCTCCGGTCCGATGGACAGGGCACGGGCGAACACGTCGTAGTCGACCGTCGCCTGCAGGTGCATGAGCATCTCGCCGGAGGCGTCGTAGGCCCGCTCGAGGGCTCTCTCGTCGTCGACGCGGGACACTCCGCGCCAGCCGCCGCCGTCGAACGGCTTCATGTAGAGCGGGTAGCCCAGCTCGCCGGCGATCGCCTTGAGGTCGAAGGGCTGGTTGTACTTCGCCGCGGTGTAGGCCCACCGGACGTTGTCGACGGGATGCTTGTACGGCACGAGCACCGTGTCGGGGACCTTGAGGCCGAGACGCATCAGCGCACAGTAGGCGCTGTGCTTCTCCATGGACTGGAAGGTGAACGGGGAGTTGAGCAGGTAGGTGTCGTCCATCAGGGCGGCCTTCTTCAGCCACTCGCGCGGGTGGTAGTACCAGTGCGCGAGGCGGTCGATGACGAGCTCGGTGCGCACCGGCTGGCGCAGGTTGAACGGCTCGATGCTCAGCCGCTCGCTGCGCAGCTCGTGGACGATGCCCTTGTCGTCGGTGATTGGGCCGACCAGCTGGAGCAGCTGCTCGAACGCCGTGGGCCAGTCCTCCTCAGCGCCGAGCAGCAGCCCGATGAGGTGCTCCCTCTTCGCCACGGTTGCCTCCTTGCCGCACCGACGCCGCTCGCCGGTCAGCCAGATCCTTGCAGCCGGAGACTGCCTTGTCGCGCCGTTGACTCGCCCGGGCTGCTCTGCGCAGGGCTCGATCGGGGCAGGTGCAGGGGCCCGGCAGATCGTCGCGTCATCCGGGACGCCCGGCCCGCCCGCCGCGGCGCGCGGAACTGACCACTCGACGAAGGGTTCGGACGCCCCGGGACACCCGGCCCGCCCGCCGCGGCGCGCGGAACTGACCACTCGACGAAGGGTTCGGACGCCCCGGGACACCCCTTGGTCGAGTGGTCAGTTCCGCA
>CALMNV010000286.1 GCA_937873285.1 uncultured Intrasporangium sp.
CGTCCGGCTGAGGGGGCTCAGGTCATCAGCCAGGCCCTGAGCCGGGCCAACGTCTCGCCGAGCGGCTCGTGGAGCCGGACCGTGGCGGCCGCGTCCCCCCGGGTCGCCGAGTGCGTCACGATGGCGACGGGGATCCGGCAGGCAGCCGCCCGACGCACGAAGCGGTAGCCGCTCATCACCGACAGCGACGAGCCGAGCACGAGCACCGCCGCGGCCGCCTCGACCAGCGCGAAGCACTCCTCGACCAGCGGCTTGGGCACCGACTCGCCGAAGAAGACGACGTCCGGCTTGACGGTGTCGGCGTCGCAGACGAGGCAGCGCGGCGGGTGGAAGGTCGCCACCAGCTCGTCCGCCAGGACGATGTCACCATCGGGTCGCACCTGCTCGCCCCACTGCGAGCCCAACTCTGCGGCCGCCTCGACGAACTGCCCGAGGAATCCGGGGTTGGCCTCGGTCATCCGCTGCTGAAGGCTCTCCCGCGTGGTCGTCTCGCCACACGTGAGGCAGATCGCCCGGTCGAGGGACCCGTGCAGCTCGACGACGCCTGCAGTGCCCGCCGCCTGGTGCAGTCCGTCCACGTTCTGGGTGATGACCGGGCCGAGGTAGCCGGCGCGCTGCAGGGCAGTGACCTCGTGGTGACCGCGGTTGGGAGCGGCCTTCGCGAAGCGGGGCCAACCGATGTAGCCGCGAGCCCAGTATCGCCGGCGTGCCTCCGGGCTCCCGACGAACGTCCCGTACGTCATGGGCTCGACCCGCCGGGTGCCGTCCGGGCCCCGGTAGTCCGGGATGCCGGACTCGGTCGAGAGCCCAGCGCCGCTGAGCACCAGCACATCTCCGGCGCTGACGAGGTCGACGAGGTCGTCCATGGTGCCGAGATCGCTCACCTCGAGTGGCAGCGGTCGGGACGTGGCGAACGGCACGCCGGCATTATCTCCCCCGCCGCCCCACCCCGACTGCGGCCACGACCATCGAGCATCGACGTGAGCTGCGCAACCTTCGCCGACGTCGCAGTATGCCGCCAAACGCATAAGTGACGCTTATGCTGAGGGGATGATCGACGCAGCCGGTCTCCGGGTCATGAAGGCGATCGCCGACGAGGGCAGCTTCACCGGGGCGGCGAACGCCCTGGGCTTCAGCCAACCGGCCATCTCGCAGATGGTCCGCCGGCTGGAGCAGCGCACCGGCACGATCCTCATCGAGCGCTACGGCCGGCAGGTGCGCCTCACCGAGGCGGGGCAGGTGCTCGCGCGGCACGCGGTCGCGGTCCTCGCCGCCCTCGACACGGCTGAGGAGGAGATCGCCGCCATCGCGGGCCTGCGCGCCGGTCGGGTTCGCCTCATGGCCTTCCCGTCCTCCTCCGCGACGCTCGTGCCCCAGGCGCTGGCGATCCTCAAGACCCGGCACCCGGACGTGTCGGTGACCTTCACCGGGGCCGAGCCCCCCGAGCCGCTCGCGGCGCTGCGGCGTGGTGACTGCGACCTCGCGGTTGCGTTCGCCTACGAGGGGATGGAGCTCGACGTCCTCGAAGAGGACCTGTCGATGCTCGTCACCCGACGGCTGCTCGACGACGAGGTGCGGCTCGTCCTGCCCGGCACCCACCCCCTTGCGGGCGAGCAGGTGGCGCGCCTGTCGGACTTCGCCGCCGAGGAGTGGATCGCGGGGTGCCCCCGCTGCCGGGGGCACCTGCTCACCCTCTGCACGCACGCGGGCTTCGCGCCGCACGTGGCCTTCGAGACCGAGGACTACGTCGCGGTGCTCGGTCTCGTCGCCGCCGGGCTCGGGGTGGCCCTCGTGCCCGATCTCATCCTTCGCGCCGCCAAGCACGACGACGTCGTCGCCCTGCCCCTCTCCCCCGCCTCGCGCCGGCGAATCCTCGCCGTGACGACGGCCGACCTCCAGCGTGTGCCAGCCGTCGCAGCGGGCCTCGACGCCCTCTGCGCGGCCGCCACCGCGTATGGCGCCGCCGCACCTGTGCCCGCGCGGGGCGCCTGAGCGGGATACGCGCGGCCGACACGCGCGCGCCATCATCGCGAACATCATCATCACGACACCCACCATCGCGACACCACCATCACGACACCCCACCATCGCGACACCATCATCGCCACACCATCATCACGGCCGCAGCGTCGCGACATCACCATCGCGCGGCACGGTGACGGCACCCGCGACGCGAGCAGCTCACGGCCCGCGGCCGCGGCCCACGACGACGAGCTCTGCCCGTTGGCGGACGAGCGCGAGGTCCCCCTCCAGATCGGTCCGATGGACCCGAAACCCGTTGCCGCGCAGCCAGCTCAGCGTCGACGGCGCGGGGTGCCCATAGTCGTTGGACGTGCCGACGCTGATGAGGGCCAGGCGCCCCGAGACGTAGCGGACCAGCTCGTCGTCACGGTTGCTCGACCCGTGGTGGGCGACCTTGAGCACGTCGACCACGCCCCACCGGGTGGGGTCGCGACGGGCGGCTCGAAGCACCTCCGCACCGGCCTCGCGCTCCATGTCGCCGGTGAAGAGGATGCCGACGCCGCCGACCCGCACGGTCATGACGAGTGAGTTGTTGTTGGGCACCGATCCGGCGGTGATCTCCCGACCCGGCGACCACACGTCGGCGGACACGGAGCCCACCTCGAAGGCGTCTCCCGCCCGCAGCTCACCGACCGGCACACCGGCTGCTGCCGCAAGCCGCGACACACGCGCGAACTCCTGCGGGGGGTCGCGCACGGTCGTCAGGCGCAGCTGCGTCACCCGTCGCCCGCGAAGCACGCCGGCCACTCCCCCGGCGTGGTCGGCGTGGAGGTGCGTCATGACCAGGAGGTCGACCACCTCCACGCCGAGCCCCGGGTCGAGGGTGGCGACCGCCGGCAGACGACGCTG